>JAHHKH010000201.1 GCA_018679695.1 Maribacter sp. | reverse complement strand
TACACGGTAAAATCACAAAGTAATGCGAGTGAACCAAGAACAATTGAAAGTTGTAGCATCATTGAAAATACAATGCTAAAGGCGAATTTCTTTCCTGAAAAGTCTTATGCTTTGCGAGTTACGGGTAAAGGATTTATGCGCTATCAAATTCGGATGATAATGGGAGCATTGATTCAATTGGGTAAAAAAGAATTGACCCTTAATGATATTAAGGCCTCGTTCTCCACAACAACAAAGCAGGAACTCACTAGCGTGGCACCAGGTTCCGGACTAATATTGAATAGAATTGACTTTTAGCATCAGCCTTTATAACTTTAATTACCTTTATATAAAATACCGCATATGCCCATGAAGCAAAAACCAATAAAACCCCGTCATAAAAAAGTATCGAGAATTCAACACAAGATTGGGAAAGCCCCTGGGTCCATAACTTATCTGGGTGCTAGGCCAGGAGTTGAAAGAACGATCGATGTTATTGAATATGACACCGAGGATATCAAGATCGTGAGTCCTGAAACCCTGGCGGAAATCGAGATACATAAAGATTCCAAATCCACTTCCTGGATAAATATTATAGGTTTAAGCGATGAAGCTTTTGTAGCTGATCTTGGAGAACAATTCAAACTTAGTCCTCTTATCCTTGAAGATGCCGTCAACACGCTACAAAGACCTAAATTGGATGAATATGAATCCTACATTTTCGTTGTATTCAAGATGCTATATATCAACAAGGACAACGAACTGGTGAATGAGCATGCGGCTATGGTGCTTTTGGAGAACACAGTTCTTTTGTTTCAAGAGTTAAAAGACGATGTTTTTGGTTCGGTTCGGTCCAGGCTAAAGGCAAAATCAGGAAGAATTCGTACTCGAAAAGCCGATTATTTATTTTTTGCCCTTTTGGATGCGGTCATTGACAATTATTTTGTGGTATTGGAATCCCTGGGTCAAAAAATTGAAATTCTGGAAGAAGAAGTTTTTAATGATCCTAAGCCCCAAGTTGCAAATAATATACAACAACTGAAAAAAGAAGTGCTGAAAGTACGCAGGTGCATTTATCCAGTTAAGGAAATGGTAAACAAACTAATAGATACTGAAAACCCTTTAATTACTAGAGATACCAAGCTATTTCTTCGTGACGCCATGGATCATTCAATTGAAATCAATGAAAGCCTGGAGATTTATCGTGAGATGTCTATGAGTCTTATGGAGATGTATATGAGTACCATGAGCAATAAAATGAACGAGGTCATGAAAGTTTTAACTATTATGGCATCCATCTTTATCCCTTTGACTTTTATTGCCGGCATTTATGGGATGAACTTTGAGCACATGCCAGAATTGCATTGGGAATTTGGTTATTTTCTGGTTTGGGGTATTATGATATTGCTTTTTATTGGAATGATTATCTATTTTAAGCGCAAAAATTGGATCTAATCATTAGTTTGCCTTTAGTTCATATAGGAAATGACTTTTATAAAGGACATTTAGCGATTTAACCAATTCATATTTTTGTAAATTGTTACCAAACGATAGCATGCAATATTGGGTATATATAACGCTTGTTGTCCTAGGAATTTATCTTGGGATAAGCTTGTTGTTGTATTTTCTTCAAGATTACCTCATGTTCAAACCCGAAAAACTCCCCGAGGATTTCGAGTTTTATTATGAGAACCAGGAAATTGAGGAATACAATGTTGAAACAAGGGACGGTGCTGTTATAAATGGGCTTCGTTTCAAATCCAAGAACCCGAAAGGGGTCGTATTCTATTTAAAAGGCAATTCCAAGAGTATTCGGGGATGGGGCAAGTTCGCAGTTGACTTTACACGGCATGGTTATGACGTTTTAATGGTCGATTATAGGGGTTTTGGCAAGAGTACCGGAAGAAGGACCCAGAAGGCCATTAAGCGCGATTTACAAGTCATTTATAACAAGCTAAAGGAATATACGCCTGAAAAATACATTATCCTATACGGGCGGTCACTAGGTTCTGGATTTGCCACAAAACTGGCCTCTATGAATAATCCGCGAATGTTGATATTGGATGCACCCTACTATAGTCTTAGCAAAGTGGCCAAAAAATACATTCCTTTTATGCCGTTATCCTTACTTTTGAAATTTCCCATGCCTACCTATAAATGGATGAAATACGTAAATTGTCCAATCCATATAATCCATGGTACCGATGACAAGTTAATTCCATATAAAACCAGCGTAAAGCTATCCAAAATAAAACCCGAATCCACACGTCTTTACACGATTATCGGTGGCGGGCATAAAAATCTGAACACATTCACGGAATACCATAAAATGCTGACAGAGATTATTACGACCAAGCCAAAAGAAGTTAACCTAGAGGGCTCAAGCATTCATGTTCGCCACTCTTCAAAACGTACCAATGCGAAGGTTTAGAAAGCCACTCCAAGTTTTTCTATTCGTCTATATCTTGATAACGATCATGCTTTATTTTATACAAGAAAAAATGATATTCCTACCTACGAAACTACCTCAGGATTACAGGTATTCTTTTCGTCACGATTTCGAGGAAATCAATTTAAAAACAGATGACGGATTCGTTTTGAATTCCATTCATTTTAAACAAGTTAAACCAAAAGGATTAATCCTTTATTTTCATGGTAACGCAGGTGATTTATCACGTTGGGGGAACATAACCTCATTTTTTGCAGACAAGAATTACGATGTACTGGTGATGGATTATCGAACCTACGGAAAAAGCACTGGTAAGTTAAGCGAGGATGCATTGCATAAAGATGCGCAAATGTTTTATGGGTATGCCTTGGATCGTTATGATGAATCCGATATCATCCTGTACGGTAGATCCCTGGGAACGGGAATTGCCACAAAATTGGCGGCGAATAACAACCCCGATAGGCTGATATTGGAAACTCCCTATTATAGTTTGATGGATATTGCCAAAGAGCGTTTTCCTTTTTTGCCCATCAAATGGTTAATGAAATACAAGTTTCTTTCCCATGAGTTCATACAAGAGGTAACCTGTCCAAT
>JAHHKH010000051.1 GCA_018679695.1 Maribacter sp. | reverse complement strand
CTCTCACACTTATCGAATTCACATTTTCAACGCCTTTTGCATCTACAAAGAATTCAACATGCTGTTTTTTTGTCTCCTGCACACAAGATGCTATAAATGACCCTAATATTAGGCTACTTCAAACATTCCCAAATTAAGATGTTCAGGAGACCAAGGCATACCAAATTTATCTGCTCCAAAATCCTTAGCCAATAAAAAGCCACAAACGAATCTTGGGATAAAAAGTACAAAATCGGCAAGTATCGTTTTTTGGATTATTGGTTCGTTCAACCACTTGTAGTAACTTTTTAAATTGGTCATCTTAATCTCTTTTATTTAGCCCAAAACGTAGTCGCATATAAGCTGTAACCCATAGGATCTGGCCTATATGCTTTATGGCTGCTATAATTTTATTTCTTTATATCCAATTTTAAATGCTCCAAAGGCATACTCCTAATATCTTCACCATCGGTATAGATAAATTGATTTCCATCATTTAATATATAAGCACTCCAACCGTAAGGTAGCATGGCTAATTTTTCAGGCTTGGACCATTGAGGATTATCAAAATCCCCAAGGTTGTAACTCACAAAAAAGCCCTGATTAAGCGCATTACCTTCTTCATATCTTGTAAAGATCATAAATTGCTTCTTCTTTTCGACGTAAGGACTAAACTCGGTACCATTAGGGGTATTAAGAGAAATCAATGAATCCTTTATCGAGAGCTTGCCTTCACTAAGCTCCATAAGGCGAATATCGCCCTTGTTGTCTGATTGGTAAAAATAGATCTCTTGGTCATTTAACCAATAAAAGTACCCTCCTTCAATACCAGATGCTCGAGTCAAATTGGTTTTGTTGGCCCATTTACCGTTTTCTCGCCTGATTAACCAGATATTTTCATGTTCGTTTTCCCGTATGCTGTAAATTATCTTGTCTGCATTCGGCGAAATTGCCCCATTATAAATTCTGTCCAATTCTTCGATAGGTATAGTTTCTGTAAATATGCCATTCTTGGAGTGGGCAATGAAGGCTGACTGCTCAGTCCAACTTGATGTTCTTGTTAGAAATGCGATGGATTCATCTGCCGAAAAATTGATTACATTCTCCGATAATTCTCCCGTAGAAATTATGCCATCATAAAATTTTCCGTCCTGGGAAGTGTAGTGCTTATCGTAATAAACCTCCCTCATGTGCACCTCTCTTATCGAATCTTGCATGATCTTCTTTCGCACTATCCAATCGCTGTTATCATTTATTGAATCGTAATTAAATGTCCTATCATTAAAAACTTTTCCTTTTGTATTGGTAAAGAAAACTCTTTCTACAAATCCTTCTTTGGTGTAAAAGGTAGAATCATAACCATGTGTTCTGTCCCCAATAAATTCAGCTCTGTACGTTTTTTTATCCTTATTGAGGTTGTCTATCATTGTGTAGTAGACTTGCCCCAAGGAGTCTACCCATTCGGTAATCATGGTACTGTCATTTTGAAATCTAACCTTTTCTATTGAAAAGTCTATCGCACTATCTTCGCGATAACGGGCACCAGTTTGTATTGAGTTGCTGTCGTATTTATAGATGTAATCCGTCATAACACGTCCGATCGAGTCTAATTCCATCCATCGATGGGGCATTCCATTATCAAAATAATAGGTTAATCTGTATTGAAAAGGCAAATCATTGGGCGCAACGGGATATTTATAATAATTGATTTTTTCGAAAGTGATTTTAATACCAGGGTTTTGCCGCTTTTTTTCTTTTTTACATGAAAAAGAAAAGCCAAGAATTAGGATAACATAGAGCATATTTGTTTTCATTCTTTTCTTTCTGACTGCCAACGGTTTTGCATATAAGCCGTTTCAATGACCAATATCTGTTGTTCATGATTGTTCTCTTTGAAGTTATTGATCAAATTAATTTTCTTATTCATTCTTGCCATTTGGGATATCTTGGGAGATTAGTTTTTTAAGCAAATACCCAATTTCCCAATTACGATGTACATCAGCAAAATAATGGGCACCGGGACCTTTAGCAAAAAGAGGAACAACAGCAGCGGTATGTGCTTTGGTTGACCATCTTATTTGCATATTCGGGTAATGGTCAAAATCAGCGACTGCAGCAAGACCACCTGTTTCATGATCTGCAGTGAATACAACCAAGGTTTCCCCGTACATTTCCGAAAAATCCAGAACGAGGGAAAGTGTTTCTTGAATGGATTGCAAGCCGTTTAAAACTCTTTTGGAATCATTATCATGCGAAGCGGCATCCATTTCTTCGCTTTCCACTAACAAAACAAAAGGTTTATCCTGTGAGGACAGGTATTTTAATGCGACTTCTGTTAGTTGTGTAAGGTTAGGGGAAGAATTCGAATCCTGAATTTCATCTTCATCAAAAAGAGCAGCAATGGGATTGGAAATGCTATTATTGCCCGGAAGTTTCAATGATCTGTCAAGAAGTAGAAATCGCTTGCTCAAGATTTCGATGGTTTCCGCCTTTTCTGGAATATCATCTTCCCCCAGGTCTTCGAGTTCACCAAAAATCAAATCAAGCTCACTTGAAGCAATTTGTGTCAATATATCCCTTGCGTTATCTTCATTTCTGGTGTGTGCTACAAAAGCTGCCGGTGTCCCATCCCAAATGTAAGAATCTGTTACAATACCCGTACAAAATTGCAAGTCAGAGGCCAATTCAAAGATATTTTTTAATGGATTCTGATTCTTATCGAGGCCAATATGACCAAACTGTGTTGATGTTCCAGTAGTGATGGCAGTTGCCGAAGCCTCTGAATCTGTAAGAGGCCCGAAGGCAGATCTTGCATCGTGCCATCCTTTAACATCGAACTCCTGCCAGACCGAAGGCCTATTTTCTGTTTGCTGGGTCTGCAATGCCAGGGATAAATGACCAAAACCCATTCCATCTACTATAAAGACAATAATGTTTTTTGGTTTTTCATCTTTGAATTCGGCATTTACTTTGCTCGTAACTTGTCCAGGCGAAAATTCAATATCAGACGAAGGTATTGAAACGGATATTTTGAATACATAGATTACAATTAGAAGAAGAACCAGTAAGATCACTGCAGTATAAAGGCTGGTTTTTTTCCAATTTTCCATATAAAATCACTTACGGTTTTGCATATGAGTGGTAGCTGCATAAATTCTACCGTTTTACAACAAACAAGATACTTAATATTAAAAGAAAAACTGTTCAAGGTTATACTAAAACCGCTATTGCCAATATATATCGCGTGTCGTTATTTTTTCTTTCCGATCAATAAAATAGAATCATTGTCCTCAAATTCCTTGTAGTCTACTATTGATAGGATCTCAAAATAGTGCTGAAAGACTCTTTTGAGTGTCTCTTCGCTATGATAATTTACAAATAGACCTTTAAAAATTTCAGAACCTTCCCCTTTCCAAAAAGAGTGGCATACTATTCCCTTGGGATTTAAAATCCCATACTGTCTTTTTACAGAATCCATCAAATCATTATCGTTTAGATGATGCATTACTTTATTCGAATAGGTTCCATCAAATTTTTTGTCGGTTTTAAGCGTAATTGCATCCAATTCAAGAAATTCACCTTTTGGATTTTTGGAAAATAGGTATTTCAGAAATTCAGTTGAGTTATCAGAACCAACAACATCGTAGCATTCGTTCAGAATTTTCCAATCGTTTCCCGGACCGGAGCCAATTTCGAGCACTATTGCATTGTGCGGAAGCACTTGTTCAAGTCGTTCAATCAGGTGTCTTCCATTAACATCATTTGCTAATTTGATATATTCCTCAACTGATTCTTTTGTTTTATAATATTCGCCTGTCATTTGGTAATGGTTCTATAGCATTACAACTTGCTTTTGTATGTTCTGTGCAGATAAAAGGATTAGTATAAAGATATGCAATTGTAGGAAAGATCCTTTGAATTAACGACTTTGACGTGGGTATTACGCGTTGTCGGTGGAATTTATTCTTGTAAACAGTTAGCTTGTAAAAAGTGTGTGTTTTCCGTCTACGCCGATTTTTCTAACGCGCGTTTTATTTCTTTTAGAAAATTCCAATATCCATTGTGTGCCATCTGGAGCATTCAATCCTCCTGTAGGCGACCAAAATGTCTTCGATTCGAAAACCGTGGTAATTTTTCCGGTTGAGCTAATCTTTTTTACCTTACCCGCCCCATAAACTGCTACATAGATATTCCTTTTTTCATCAGACCAAATTCCAGATAAATAGTGACGATCTGCCACGTTAAGCAATGAAATTTTGGAATCTTTCAGATTATCCGCTATGACCATTATGTCTCCTTGAGGAGTTACTTTCTTAATTTTCAAAAGATCAACTACGTAGAGATTATGATCGTACATTGAAAAATACATCCAGCGAATATCATCGAAATACTGCTTAGTAACGAAATGGACCTGACCACTCAATGTTTGTTTTTTCAAGATTTCATGGTCACCGGATTTTTCTACCCAATAGGTACTGTATTCAAGATCTCTTACTAAGGTGTTATTGTCGAGAAAACCTTCAACATCCGGAATTGTTTTTTCCAATACGCCATCATTGCTCAAACACCAAACATAGTTTCCCCATTTATCGGTAACTTCACCTTCATACCATTCGTGTTCCCCGTAAAGATTATCTTCTTCATCAATGTAAAGTTCGTGTGTATGAACATCTTTTACAGCTATGGAGTGCTCTCCATCCGTTGAGATTTTCCAAACATGGTTTAAATCTGTATAGAATACATTGCCTTTACTATCTTGAACGATCCCAATTCCTGGATGCGCTTCGGCAACAGCTGAACAAATGACTAGAACGAAAAGGAAGCCGATTAACTTAAACATTCATTTTTATTTATCAAATTACTGCGAAAGTGTTCATGTATGATTTGTATGGCAAGGCGCCAGACGAAGCGAGACAGTCACGCTTTAACGTGATAGCGCAATGGGCCATAGTGCGAAACGAATCATTTGGATTGTATCATTAAAATTAAGATAATTTTCCCGTTAGGTAAGGGCCAATTAAATTATACATATTGATTGTTGACGGTTTCCATTATCTACTTATTCCTATTTTCTGGAGCATCAATTTCTTCAATTAAATTTCGACGCGATAAACAGTATTCCTTCTCGGATCAGTTTATTTGCGATCCAACTTAATACCACTAAAACCATTCCCACTAGTAT
>JAHHKH010000046.1 GCA_018679695.1 Maribacter sp. | reverse complement strand
ACAACAGGGTGATAAGACCCCCATAGCCTGGCTGCATAGAAGTGAACGGTTCTATGAGAAATTAGCAACACCTGACGTTACTGTTGCGGATTTAATCGGTGATGTAGACCCTATTAAGGCAGCAAATCTTAAGCTTTCCTATGCGGACGACAGGGTAATACATTTTGGAATGATACCCAGGGCCAATCGATGTATTTTTGTCATCAATGAATTACCTGACCTTCAATCGAGGATTCAAGTTTCATTATTCAATATCCTGGAAGAAGGAGACATTCAAATTCGAGGTTTCAAGCTTAGGTTGCCACTAGATCTGCAGTTTGTTTTTACCGCTAATCCCGAAGATTATACGAACCGTGGTAGTATCGTAACACCTTTAAAAGATAGAATTGGATCTCAGATCCTAACACATTACCCAGATGACATCCCAACAGCGAAAAGAATAACAGAACAGGAGTCCAATCTTGATAAACGACAAATAGAGGCGGTTTATGTACCTGAAATTGCCAAAGACCTATTGGAGCAAATCAGTTTTGAAGCCCGTAATAGTGAGTATGTCGATGTCAAAAGTGGCGTAAGCGCCAGGACCAGTATAACAGCATTTGAAAACTTGTTGAGTACTGCAGAACGCAGAGCACTGCTTTCCGGCGCGGATAAAACGACTGTTAGGTTAAGCGATTTTCTCGGGGTAATCCCTGCCATCACCGGTAAAATAGAACTGGTCTATGAAGGGGAGCAGGAGGGAGCGGATGTTGTGGCAACACTATTAATAGATGAAGCGGTTAAATCTATTTTCCCCCTCTATTTTCCCAAGATAGAAAAATTGGAGCGAAAAGATTCAAAAGGACCATTTGATGAGCTCATAGCCTGGTTTTTCGAGGGAGAGGGCATTGAATTATTGGACGACTATACCGATGCGGAGTATAAACGTACATTGGATAGCATTCCGCCCTTGAATAAATTGTTAAAGGAGTTTCTACCAGAAATAAATAAAGTGGATACGTACTTTTTTAAGGAATTGCTTTTGTGGGGCTTGGTTACCCATAAGAAATTAAGTAAACACAGATTCTCGGAAGGTTTTCAATTTCAGGATCTATATGGTAGTTTTATAAGCGGATTGTAAATTTCTATATTCAATCCCAAGAATCTATTTGGTTATTGATATCGTCAAATTTATAGGGCCCAACCAAATCTTTTCGATATCTGAAGGCAATTAACGTCAATAACAATAACATTAAATATAATAACAGGATCAAAATACCCATTGGGAAAAAGGTTACCGGGATTAAATGACTTTCAAACTCACTATAGGTTAGTAGCGTTAGCAGTGTATCAATTACACGAAAGATATAGATGAGGAATATAATATATAATGCGAATTCCAAATTACGCATTTGGGGATCTGGTGGTTCGTTCTCTTTGATCTTGAACCACATGGCATATAAAAACACAAAATGTACAATGGTCAAGAAGGGGAAGATATAGTTGTCGTATTTAAAAAAGTAGAACTTATTGGTATAAAGGCCATAAAAACTAAAGACAATCAATAGTAGTAAGACTATAATAGATAGTAAAAGACAACTTTTCCACGAAAATATTCGTAAGACCCTCTTCATATTAAGCAGGTTTGTTGGATTTGGGGAACCCTTGTTTCAGAAGTAAAAACGAAGTTGAAAATTGTTTATTTAAAATAATCGATGAACAACAATTTATGTTGGGAACATCAAAAAAAGTGTGGTCAAACCCCTTGGGAAGGCTTACCACACTTTGTCTAAAAGTCGAATATTTCACGAAATCCAACCCTTTTTTTGTGCTGTCTTTGCAAATAATACAAGCCCTACGGCAATAAGAATAAATAATACAGGCATAATAACCCCTTGAGCCGCACCATAAACCTCCGCAGCATTGGTCATAAAGAAGAAGTATGACATTTGGACCAAAATTCCAAGAAGGGAAACTACGAGTACCGGTCTCGCCCATTTTTTACGTAATAGAAGGCCTATACATCCCAACACACCTCCCCATACGGCAATTGCAAAAGCTGCAGTCGCCCATGCAGGGGTATTTTCCATTAATTCCAATTGATCGGCGGGCATTGCTGCTTTCATTTCATCTGTAATAAAAGCTTCAGCAAGATAAGCCATTG
>JAHHKH010000042.1 GCA_018679695.1 Maribacter sp. | reverse complement strand
TTTCCACACAGTATCAGGTAAAAGGGGTTTGATATTCTTTCCTTTTTTATGGTTCTCCCTAATAAAAGTCGAGGATATTTCCATTATGGGTGCATCTACCCGATGTATCTTGGGATGATCTATGAATTCATGCTCTATTTTACCATTGGATACCCGAGGGTATACATAAATGGAATGGTCTTCCAAAATCAGCCTATAGTTTTTCCACTTATGAAAGTTTTTGAGGTTATCCTCCCCCATAATCAAGGCAAACCCATATCCTTCTTTATATTGCTCCTCTAAATATACCAAAGTATTGATCGTATAATTGGGTTGGGGTAGCTTGAATTCAATTTTGCTCGGTTTCAATTTGGGATAATCCTTGGTTGCCTCATAGACCATCTGGTAACGGTGATGATTATCCAATAAAGTCTTTTTTGTCTTGAACGGACTCATTGGCGTAATTACGAACCAAACCTCATCCAAATCGGAAAACTCCACCAGATGATTCGCGATTACCAAATGCCCTATATGTATGGGATTGAACGTGCCAAAAAATAACCCGACCTTCTTCATTTTAATCTTCCTTTTTGGAAGTTGATGCACCAACAAAATCGGCCACTAATTTGTGGGCCTCTTGAAGGGCAGTATCCAAATCGTAGTTATATATAATTTCATCGAACTGGGGCGCCGTTGCCAATTCTACAGATGCTTTTGCAATGCGCATATTGATCTTATCATCACTTTCTGTACTCCTTTTTTTCAATCGGATCTTTAATTCATCAACACTGGGTGGCTTAACGAACACGGCCAAGGTCTCCTTAGGAAATTTCTTTTTGATCCTGAGCCCGCCTGCAACGTCTATATCAAAAATCACATTTTTCCCTTCGGCCCAAAGTCGCTCAACCTCACTTTTAAGGGTGCCGTAAAAGTTATCGCGATATACCTCTTCCCACTCTAGGAAATCATTATTCTTTATATGCTTTTTAAACTCTGAAACATTCATGAAATAGTAATGTTCCCCCTGTTTTTCCTTTCCTCTTCTTGGTCTGGATGTGGCTGAGACCGAAAATGCAAGATTCAATTCGGGCTGTTCAAGCAAATAGCGTACTATCGTTGTCTTTCCACTACCAGAAGGGGCAGAAAATATTAGAAGTTTACCACCTTTCATTATAACACGTTGAGCATTTGTTCCTTAATTTTTTCCAACTCATCCTTCATTTGAACCACTAATTGTTGCATGGGAGCATAATTGGCCTTCGAACCTATGGTGTTTATCTCACGCCCTATTTCCTGCGAAATAAATCCTAATTTCTTTCCATTACTGTCACTTGATTTCAAAGTCTTGGAGAAATAATCCAAATGATTCGCCAGCCTGATCTTTTCCTCGGTAATATCGTATTTTTCCAAATAATAGATAAGTTCCTGCTCAAATCTATTTTCATCAACCTCGGCCTTAATATCTGCTACTGCTTTTTCAAGGCGTTCACGAATGGTCGCTTGCCGGTCGGGGTCCATTTGGATAACCGCCTCCAATAAAGACTCCATTGTTTTGACGCGCATGATGAAATCGTTCTCTAATACCAAGCCTTCCTGCGAGCGAAATTTGTTGATTTCCGAAAGTGCTTTTTTTAAAGCCTCTTGTATAGCTTGGTATTCCTCTTCATCAATATCCTCACGCTCCGTTTTCATGGCATCTGGTAATCGCAACGCCATTTCCAATAACTTAAAATCATCCCCATGGGCAATGGATTCCAATTGTTTCATATATTGTCGCACCACCGTTTCATTCACCTGTGCCGAAGTTTCACTGCCGGTATTTTCGACATACAATCCAAAATCTATCTTACCCCTGACCAGTGAACTGGCGATTAATTTTCGAAGTTCAAGTTCTTTCTCACGATATGCCGTGGGCATTCTGGCATTTAAATCAAGGTTTTTACTGTTGAGTGATTTTAGTTCAACTGTTATTTTTTTTGATGGAAGTTGCACAACATGCTTTCCAAATCCCGTCATGGATTGAATCATCGTTCTTATTTAATTTATGGCAAAGGTAGGCATTAAGTGTAGATTGTGTAAGAGCCAAATTCCCTTGGCCTTAGGTGCGAATAATTGCCCAACTTTTTACTTTAGATGCACATCATTATGATTCGGATTCTTTTGTTCGATAGATTAAATCCCTAATATTTTCTTGAGCATGCCTTTATCGATTTCGGCCCCTGCAAAATCGTCAAACGCTTTTTCGGTAGCTTCGATAATGTGATCTTGAATGAATATAGCGCCTTCCCGAGCCCCCTGTTCCGGACTTTTTATACAGCATTCCCATTC
>JAHHKH010000034.1 GCA_018679695.1 Maribacter sp. | reverse complement strand
AATTCCTCTTCGTCTATTCCCAATGCCGTGATTTTGTCCTTCAAAACATCCAAACGTTCTTCACGTTGGGATCCACCAGCGATTTCACCAATTCCAGGGAACAGAATGTCCATTGCGCGAACTGTTTTTCCGTCATCATTCAAACGCATATAAAACGCTTTTATTTTAGCAGGATAGTCAAACAAAATCACAGGACATTTAAAGTGCTTCTCTACAAGGAAACGTTCGTGTTCACTTTGTAAATCAGCACCCCATTCATCTATTGGATATTTGAATTTCTTCTTTTTATTGGGTTTACTATTTCTTAAGATAGTAATGGCTTCGGTATAAGTGACACGTTTGAAATTATTGTCGCATACGAATTTCAACTTCTCGATCAAGGCCATTTCACTACGTTCTGCTTGTGGTTTTGTTTTTTCCTCATCTAGCAAACGTTTTTCAAGGAATTGTAGATCCTCATCACAATGCACTAAAACATAGCCTATGACCTTTTTGATGAAGTCCTCTGCCAAATCCATATTTGCATCTAAATCATAGAAAGCCATCTCAGGCTCGATCATCCAGAATTCGGCCAAGTGTCTTGATGTATTTGAATTCTCGGCCCTAAATGTTGGTCCAAACGTATATACTTTACCCAATCCCATGGCATAGGCTTCGGCTTCCAATTGGCCGGATACCGTTAAATTGGTTTCCTTGCCAAAAAAGTCTTCCTTATAGTTCACTTCCCCCTCGTCATTCAAAGGTGGGTTTTTAGCATCCAATGTAGTAACACGAAACATTTCCCCAGCTCCTTCGGCATCGGATCCGGTTATGATCGGGGCATGGAAATAGTAGAAATCATTTTCCCTGAAATACTGATGTATTGCGAACGCCAAGGCAGAACGCACGCGCATCACAGCCGCAAAAGTATTGGTTCTTACCCTCAAATGTGCCTTTTCGCGCAAAAATTCCAAAGAGTGCTTTTTTGGCTGGATCGGATAAACTTCCGGATCGGCACCACCATGAATAAAAATGTCGCTTACCTGAATTTCCATGGTTTGTCCCCGGCCTTGACTTTCGACCAATGTTCCACTGATCTTTAATGCAGCACCTGTATTTATTTGTTTTAATACTTCTTCACTAAAGTTCTCAAAGTCAACAACACACTGAATATTATTAAGGGTTGACCCGTCATTTAGGGCTATGAACCTATTACTTCTGAACGTTTTGACCCATCCATTCACTACAACTTCCTGAAGTTTGGGCTCCATCGTTAATAGTTCTTTTACACTTGAAGATTTCATTACAAATCAAATAAAAATTAAAAACGCAAAGATAGCCTTTTGAGTAAGAAGAAGCGAGTGCCGGTTTGTTTAAAAGATAAAGAAAGCGTTGTCAGTTTTCAAGTTCTTTGATATTAACCTCTTCTTTAGGAAGAATATCGATCTGGGGTTTTCGTAAAACCTCCTTATTCGCAATACTACGTTCTAGGGAAAGTAGTAATGAAGGGAGCAAAATGAGATTTGCCAACATTGCAAACATCAAGGTAGCGGATACCAGGGCGCCAAGTGCAACTGTACCTCCAAAATTTGAAATGACAAAAACCGAAAACCCAAAGAAAAGAACAATGGAAGTATAAAACATGCTAACCCCGGTTTCCCTTAAAGCGGCATAAACCGATTTTTTGATGTGCCAGCGATTCGCGGTCAGCTCTTGCCTGTACTTGGCCAGAAAATGAATGGTGTCATCCACGGAAATACCGAATGCGATACTAAAAACCAAAATTGTAGAAGGTTTAATGGGGACACCTACAAAACCCATAACACCAGCGGTAATTACCAAGGGCAATAAATTGGGTATCAATGAAATGACGATCATTCTAAATGACCTGAACAAAAATGCCATGAAGAGTGCAATCAGAAAAATGGCAAATGCCAGCGATATGACCAGGTTTTTTACCAAATACTTGGTGCCCTTTAAAAACAGTAATGCGCTACCAGTCATATATACGGTATATCGTTCTGCTGGGAATATTTTTGTGATGTTCTCCAGGAGGCGTGCTTCGATATCTTCCATGCGCTCCGTTTTCAAATCTTTCATGAAGGTTGTAATCCTGGCCGTTTGCCCTGTACTATCAACAAAACTCTTTAGAAGATTGCCGTTGCTGGATGATTTTCGGGCAACATCCATGATAAAATTGTTTTCCTGGGTGGTGGGTAGTTGGTAATATTTTGGAATCCCGCTATAAAAAGCCTGTTTGGAATATTTGACCAAATTAACCACTGAGATTGGTTTGGATAATTCGGGAATCTCATCAATAACAGTACTTAACCGGTCCATTCTTTTTAAGGTCGCTGGTTTCATCACACCCTTCGGTTTTTTGGTATCAATAATGATCTCAACGGGCATTATTCCGTCGAATTCTTTTTCGAAAAAGCGAATATCCTCAAAAAAACCTGCTTTCTTTGGCATGTCCTCTATAGGGCTACCGGAAATTTCTATTTGATAAATTCCGATAATGCTCACTACCAATAATATGATGGAAGTCACATAAACCGAGATTCGTTTTTCGCGGACAATATGCTCCATCCAGTTTACGAAGCCGTCAATCCATTTTTTATTGAGATGTTTTAAGTGCTTTGTCTTGGGCAAAGTCATGAAGCTATATACAATTGGGATAATCAGTAGGGATAACATAAAAATCCCCAGGATATTTATTGAGGCTACAATTCCGAATTCCTTTAATAGTTTACTATCGGTGATGATAAAAGTAGCAAAACCAGAAGCTGTGGTCATGTTGGTCATCAACGTGGCATTGCCAATTTTTGAGATTACCCGTTGTAGCGAAAGCGCTTGGTTACCATGCTTTTTAACCTCTTGCTGGTACTTGTTTATTAGGAAGATGCAGTTGGGTATGCCTATCACAATAATTAAAGGTGGTATTAAGGCTGTTAATACGGTAATTTCATACTGCAAGAGGCCTAAAACCCCAAAAGCCCACATCACACCGATAATTACTATGAACATCGAAATCAGGGTGGCACGAAAACTCCTAAAAAAGAAAAAGAAAATCAAGGAAGTTACGGCTAAGGCGGCTAGTATGAATTTCCCTATCTCATCTATAATATTTTGGGAATTCATGGTTCTAATATAGGGCATGCCGGAAACACGGACGTCTAGACCCGTTTCTTCCTCAAAATTTTCAACGAGGTTGGTTAAATCTTCTAGGATGAAGTCTTTACGCACTGAGGTGTTCACGATATCCTTGTCCAAATACATCACGGTTCGTATGGTCCTACTTTCTTTATTATAAATAAGATTGTCATAGAACGGAAGATCATTGAAAAGATGATCGGTTAGGGTATCAACATCGTTTTGGGTGTTTATTTGGGTTTTGATAAGAGGCTCTAGAACAAATTCCTGTTTGTCCTTGTCTTTGATCAATTCTTGAAGGTTATCTGTTGAAAGTACAAAGTCGACTTCAGGGAATGCACCAAGCTGTTTACTTAACTTATTCCATCTATTAAAATTCGATGGTGAATATAGTGCTGTGTCCCTTATGGCAAACACAACGGTATTCCCTTCTTCACCAAACTGATTTAAAAAATCCTGGTATTCAATATTTATGGGATGGTCATCAGGCAGCAAGTTGGCTTGTGAATTGCTGAATCGCATATTCTCCCACTGCATTGCCATAAAGAAAGTGAAGGCAGTGATCAATAATAGGATCAGAATCCTATTTCTTAGTATTATTCGTGCGACCCTTGCCCAAAAGCCTTGTGTAAGTTTAGCGACCATCTAGGATTTTTACGAGCGCAAAGGTAAAGAATGCTAAGCTGTCTTCCTAAATTGCAACAATTAAATAAAATAACATGTTTTATATATGCAAAAAAGCGACCCATGCAGGTCGCTTTATATTGGTTCATCGTTTTCTACAATTTTAGACTTTCATAATCTCAGCTTCCTTGGCATGTAAGAAATCATCGATTTTCTTTATGTATTTGTCTGTTAGTTCTTGAACATCCATTTCAGTATTTTTCTTTAGATCTTCTGATGCATCATCCAAATCCCGGATTTCCTTATTGGCCTCCTGTCTGGCATTACGAACACCAACTTTGGCGTGTTCGGCTTCTGCCTTGGCTTGTTTGGCCAATTGTATTCTGCGTTCTTCAGTCAATGGCGGTACATTGATAATGACAAAATCACCATTGTTCATTGGGTTAAAACCAAGATTAGCATGCATAATGGCATTTTCAATTTCTTGTAACATACTTTTTTCCCATGGTTGTACCGATAATGTACGACCATCTGGCGTATTTATATTGGCTACTTGGGATAAGGGCGTTTGGGAGCCATAATAGTCTACCATTACGGAAGACAACATAGCAGGACTTGCCTTTCCTGCACGGATTTTTATGAATTCTTTTTCAAGGTGCAGGATTGCTGCATCCATACCTTCTTTTGTGGTGTCTAAAATGAATTTAACTTCTTCGTTCATAATCTAAGCTTTACAAATCAAAATAACATAAACTATACCAAATTACAGATTCACCTTTGTGCCTACATTTTCACCGTCAAGCACCTTTAGTAGATTGCCTTTTTTGTTCATATCGAATACAATAATAGGCAGTTCATTTTCTTGGCTCAAAGTAAACGCAGTGGTGTCCATGACTTTTAGTCCTTTTCTCAATACATCATTGAATGAAATGGAATCGAACTTGGTGGCATCTTTATTCTTTTCCGGGTCAGAGGTGTAAATACCATCTACACGGGTTCCTTTAAGGATAACATCGGCCTCGATCTCAATTGCCCGCAGAACAGCAGCCGAATCTGTCGTGAAATAAGGATTACCTGTTCCACCACCAAAAATCACAACCCTCCCTTTTTCTAAATGCCTAATGGCTCGTCTACGGATGAATGGTTCTGCCACCTCATTTATTTTTATGGCAGATTGTAAACGGGTCTCCACACCTGCAATTTCCAATGCACTTTGCAAAGCCAAGCCATTTATTACTGTGGCCAGCATTCCCATATGGTCAGCTTGAACCCGATCCATTCCGTTACTGGCGCCTGCCAAACCCCTAAAAATATTACCTCCGCCAATAACAATGGCAACTTGCATGCCCTTATTAACTACTTCCTTTATTTCCTGAGCGTACTCCGCGAGTCTTTTTGGGTCAATGCCGTATTGTTTTTCACCCATTAGCGCCTCGCCACTAAGTTTTAAAAGAATTCTGTTGTATTGCATGCTTTTATAATTGTTTCCGGTAAAAATAATCAAAAAAACCTTTGGAATTATTTTGGATTAGGGGATTAAAGAAGAGGTATTGAGAAATTAAATAGAAATAAATACTTTACAAAAAGACATAAAAATTTGTCTAAAAGTAAATTAAACATTACTTTAGATAAAAATATATAATGAGAACTAATTATTTGTTACCCAACAGATTCAAGAAAATAGGATGGCTATTTTTTATCCCTTCCGCAATATTAGGTTTGTTTACTATAGTGTATGATTGGACTCCCGCTATTTTAGATGTAAAAGTGTTTGGAATTTTTATTGATGAAATTGTAGGCACAAAAAAATATTTTGGTATTATAGCCAATAACGTACTTAACGAGATATTGGGTGTTTTGGTGATTATAAGCGGACTTATGGTTGCATTTTCCAAAGAAAAAAACGAAGATGAGTTTATATCTAAAATTCGATTACAATCTTTGGTTTGGGCTACATATTGGAATTACGGTATTTTAATTCTGGCCTTTCTGTTTGTTTACGACTTGTCTTTTTTGTGGGTCATGATTATCAATATGTACACGATAATCATCTTTTTCATTATCAAATTCAATTGGTCTTTGGTTAATCTAAATAAGACGCTGACTTATGAAGAATAGTATAAAGGTGCAACGTGCCATACATAATTTAACCCAAGCACAATTGGCAGAAAAGGCCAAGGTTAGCCGACAGACAATAAATGCCATGGAACTCGGCAAATATGTACCATCAACGGTTCTTTCATTACGACTTTCCAAGATATTCGATGTTCCTGTTAATGCAATGTTCAACTTGGAAGCATCTGACTGGGAATAAAAAAACCGCCGTACTTTGCGTATGGCGGTCTTTAACATCAGTTTAGAACTGAATTTATCCCAGTGCAACCCGGGCAAATCCGGTAACAGTCAAATCGGCGTCAACGGATTGTACATATTGTGCAACGCTCTGTTTGCTGTTCTTAATGAAATCCTGGTTGACTAAAGTATTGTCCTTAAAGAATCGCTTCAGTTTACCTTTTGCAATATTATCCAACATGGCTTCAGGCTTTCCTTCCTGTCGTAATTGGTCTTTTGCGATTTCAATCTCCTTATCGATTACAGATTGATCAACACCTTCTTCATTCAATGCAACAGGATTCATCGCCGCAGCCTGCATGGCCACATCCTTTGCAGTAACAGCAGCACCTTCAACAGCAGCGGAAAGTCCGGCCAAGGTTGCTATTTTATTACCGGCGTGGATATACGAACCGACAAATGGTGCAGTAAGCTTGCTAAATCCTCCAATTTCTATTTTTTCACCAATTACTCCGGTTTGCTCGGTAAGTTTGTCCTGAACAGTCATACCATTGAAATCAGCGGCTAGAAAAGCTTCTTTACTGTCGTACTCCAATGCTATATCGGCCAAATCATTTGCCAAGGTAACAAAGCTTTCATTTTTTGCAACGAAGTCTGTCTCGCAATTCAATGAAATGATTACACCTTTCGTATTTTCCCCGTTCACTTTGGCGATTGCGGCACCTTCCGAGGATTCCCTGTCTGCTCTTTTAGCAGCCACCTTCTGTCCTTTTTTACGAAGAATCTCAATTGCTTTTTCGAAATCCCCCTCTGCTTCGACCAAGGCGTTTTTACAGTCCATCATTCCTGCACCAGTGGTCTTTCTTAACTTATTTACTTCTGCGGCGGTAATTTTAGCCATTTTACATTTTTATTTGGTATTGTCATCGTATAAATGACAATGTTATTACTTGATTAACTATGCCTAATGAAATTCTATTCGACCCCACCTTTGGCGTTGTCTTGCCATTCTTTAAGTTCGTCCCATTTCCCTTCCGCAGCCATTTTAGCTTGTTTTGGCCATGATGTTGGGTCTAAGTGAGCCATTCTTGAACTAGCTGCCGTAAGGATTTCTTTTATTTCATCCGCTTTGCCCTTTGCCAATTTAGCATAGGTGTCCATATCTGCATTCACTAATGCCTCAGCAGCTTTTGGTCCTATACCTTCGATTTTTGTTAGGTTATCCGCTTTATCGGCACTTGCTTTGGGGGTCTTTTTGGGAGCAGCTTCTTTAGGTGCTTCTACCTTGACTTCTTCCACTTTTTCTTCTTCTTCTTTCTCTTCAACCACAACGGGTGTTGCAACTTCTTCCTTTGGGGCTACTTCTTTTGGAGCCTCATCTTTTGGGGCTTCTTCCTTCCTAGCCTTAGGAGCATCGCCTTGCTTTTCAGCTTTACGTTCCGATAGGCCTTCGGCGACAGCATCGGTTACCTGGGTCATGATCAGTTCAATTGATTTGGAAGCATCGTCATTTGATGGTACGATAAAGTCGATATCCCTTGGGTCGCAGTTGGTATCTACCATTGCAAAAATGGGAATGTTCAATTTTTGTGCTTCTTTGACTGCAATATGCTCTCTCATGATATCGACAATAAAAAGTGCACCTGGCAAACGTGTCATTTCTGAAATAGAACCTAAGTTCTTTTCTAGTTTTGCACGTAAACGGTCTACTTGAAGACGTTCTTTTTTGGAGAGTGTATTGAATGTTCCATCTTTCTTCATTCTATCAATCGAAGCCATTTTCTTGACCGCTTTTCGTATTGTAACGAAGTTGGTCAACATACCTCCCGGCCATCTTTCTGTGATATAGGGCATATTTACTTTTGCCACTTTATCGGCAACGATGTCCTTTGCCTGTTTCTTAGTGGCAACGAAAAGTATTTTTCTGCCCGATGCAGCAATCTTTTTAAGGGCCTCATTGGCCTCTTCTAATTTTGCTACCGTTTTGTAGAGGTTGATAACGTGGATTCCGTTTCGCTCCATGTAGATATAGGGCGCCATATTAGGATTCCACTTTCTTGTTAGGTGGCCAAAATGCACACCTGCTTCCAATAAATCTTTAACTTCGACTTTCGCCATTTTAATTTTAGTTTACGTTCTTATGAATTAGCAATGC
>JAHHKH010000013.1 GCA_018679695.1 Maribacter sp. | reverse complement strand
CAACAACGGTTAAACTCACTCCATCAACGGTAATCGAACCCTTTTCTATAGTAATATTATTCATTTTCGGGTCATATTCAAAGGTGAAGAACCAGCTACCATCTTGTTCCGAGATAGCGGTACATTTTGCAGTTTGGTCAACATGACCTTGTACAATGTGGCCGTCCAACCTGGACCCCAATACCATAGCACGCTCCAGATTAATGGTATCACCAACCTTTAATTCGCCCAAATTACTCTTTTGTAGTGTTTCATTTATCGCTGTTACCGTATACGTAGTACCCTCTATGGAGACCACAGTTAAGCACACTCCATTATGCGCTATACTCTGGTCGATTTTCAGTTCAGGAGTAATTGGCGAATTAATGCTAATATGCAGATTTCCACCTTCTTTTTCCAGTTGTTGAACTTCTCCCAAAGATTCGATAATTCCCGTAAACATGTGTCGTTTAAATTAAGTAGTTTTGTGCCTAAAGTAAGATACAAAGGTAATTATATAATGCAGGAAAGTCGAAAAATAAGAGTAGGAATATCCATAGGTGATTTAAACGGAATTGGCTGTGAGATCATACTCAAAACTTTTGAAGATCCCCGCATGTTGGATTTCTGTACCCCTATTATTTTTGCTTCCAACAAGACCATTACCCATCAAAAAAATGAATTGGGGATTGCCATTAATTACAATGGGGTTCACGATGCCGGGAAGGCGATCGATGGCAAGGTGAACGTAGTCAATGTTTGGAAGGAAATCCCAAAAATTGAGTTTGGGCAAGAAACCGAGGAAGGAGGCGCTTATGCCATTAAATCGCTACGGGCCGCGGTTAAGGCTTTGAAGGAAGATAAGGTAGATGTTTTGGTCACAGCACCTATCAATAAAAAAAACATACAAGCAGAGGATTTCAACTTTCCAGGACATACCGATTATTTGGCACAAGAGCTAGAGGGTGAAAGTTTAATGTTCATGATCACCGATACCTTGAAGGTTGGGTTGCTTACGGATCATGTGGCTGTTAAGGACGCACCAGCAGCAATCAATGCGATATTGATCAGAACCAAAGTAAGGACCATTGAAAAATCGTTACAGATGGATTTTGGTATTCGAAGACCAAAAATCGCGCTTTTGGGTATTAACCCGCATAGTGGTGATCATGGCGTCATAGGCAAAGAGGATGAAGAGGTAATGAAACCTGTTATCAAAGAAATGTCAGAAGCTGGTCATTTGGTTTTTGGCCCGTATTCGGCAGATAGTTTTTTTGGCTCCGATGCCCATAAAAATTTTGATGCGATTTTGGCGGCTTATCATGATCAAGGCTTAATACCCTTCAAAACCTTGTCTTTTGGTAATGGCGTCAATTTTACGGCAGGGCTTTCAAAAGTACGTACTTCACCTGATCACGGTACGGCCTATGAAATTGCAGGGAAAGGCAAAGCGGACCACAATTCATTTAAAGAAGCCCTTTTTAAAGCTATTCAAATCTACAGGAATAGGAAAGAGTATTTGAAATTGACCGAGAACCCACTACGGCAACAGAAAGTGAGACGTTAACCAAAATATCGTACTCGTTTTCGAAACAACAGTTGATCCAAAACCCAATTAACTTTTTTAAGATTGAATATTTGGATTCCAATAATTGGCTTTTATCAAAAAAAAAGTATCTTTGCACCCGCCTTTATGTAGGGCTAGAGTAATTTAACAAGTGTTGAAATGATGAAGCAAAAGGAGTTTGATATTCCTTTCTCTGGATTAAAGCAGGGAAAACACGAGTTTAATTATGTTATAAAAAGCAAGTTCTTTGAATCTTTTGGATATGACGAGTTTAACGACGCTCAAATAGATTTGAATGTTGTGCTGAATAAGATGGGCACTATGTTGGAATTGGAACTGCAAGCTAAAGGCTATGTAAATGTAGATTGCGATACGACCAGTGAACCCTATGATCAGAAAGTTTCCAGCTCCTTGGAACTGGTTGTGAAATTCGGTGATGAATACAATGATGAGAATGATGAGATTTTGATCATTCCCTATGCGGAACATCAGGTGAACATTGCGCAATACGTTTATGAAATGTTGGTTTTAGCGGTTCCTCAAAAAAGGGTTCATCCTGGCGTCCTTGATGGCACTTTGGAGTCGGAAGCACTAAAAAGACTTGAAGAACTTAGTCCAAAAGAAGAAAACAACAATAAGGAAGTTACTGATCCCCGGTGGGATGAATTAAAAAAATTAAAAACGGATAAATAGTTAATAATGGCACATCCTAAAAGAAAGATTTCAAAAACAAGGAGAGATAAAAGAAGAACGCACTATAAGGCAGTAGTTCCAACGATTGCCAAAGACCCTACTACAGGTGAGATGCATTTGTACCATAGGGCCCATTGGCATGAAGGTAAATTGTACTACAAGGGTCAAGTGCTTATCGATAAGACCGAGGAAGCAGAGGCTTAATCCCAATATTCGAAAAAATACTATTCCCTGCTAGCTTAGCAGGGTTTTTTATGGATAAAATATTACCTACTGGGTTCAAATAGTGAACAATTCGGTATGAATTGGTAACCGATTCATTATTTTCAAAGAATTCATAAACAATCAATTTTTAGGCAAAAAGTCGCAAATAATCATTATTTTTCACCACTTTTGACGCATTTTTGAAGGTTTTTGATACAAAAGAAAAACTAGCATGAGCAAAATTACGGCAGCCATTACGGCTGTAGGGGGATATGTTCCCAAATTTATCTTGACCAATAAAATGCTTGAAAGCATGGTTGATACCAATGATGAATGGATTACTACCCGGACCGGGATTAAAGAAAGAAGGCTTTTAAAAGATGAAGAGGGTAAAGGGGCTTCTTATTTGGGGATCAAGGCCGTCCAAAATCTGATAAGTAAGGGTAAAGTTGACCCTGCCGAAATAGACTTGGTAATTGTTGCAACAGCGACACCAGATAGTAT
>JAHHKH010000003.1 GCA_018679695.1 Maribacter sp. | reverse complement strand
TCCTTTAGCCGTGTACTTGTAGACATCCTCAACATTTTTCGCAATTTCCAGACATGGCTCAGCCACTCCCGGAGAATAGGCCAGAGCTAAATCTCTTTGAGATGCGTAGGGCTTGGTCGGGACGATCTTGATCTTACCCGGAGTAGGTTTTGAGTGGTAAATAAGTGCTTCCCGCTTTTTTTTGTCTTTGGCCATGTAGTCAATTTAAATTTCAAATTTAAGAGTATTTCCTTGGAAACAAACCTATCAGGGAATACTAAATCATAGCATCTTTACACCCAGAGAGTATTGGAATTCGATAGATCTGTAAGTTTAGCTCTTGCTTTTAGCCTCAGCTACATTGAGTCGCAAGGCCAGTACTGCTGCAATTACAAAGAACACGCCACCAAAAAGGATTGCGTTTACAGCACTACCTCCTAACAAATACTTATAGATTGGCCCAAAAGTTAAGGTTTCTATCCCCATAGGGATTACGATCATCATATTTAAAATTCCCATATAAACCCCGCGTCGTTCCTGAGGAACTACTTTTGAAACCATAGTATAAGGAATACCCATCATCGCTGCCCAACCAATACCAAATAAGACCATTGGAGCTAAAACAAGGATCATATCATCAATAAATGGAATTGAAAATAAGGCGATTGCCGTGCCTATTAAACTAAAGGCGTACACTTTTTTGCTACCGTATTTAAGAGTTAATGGCACTAATCCCAAGGCCACCACCATAGTTACGATATTGTATGTTAAACTCATTTGAGCTGATTGTGATGCAGCTTCAGAAATACCAAAACCCATTGTTTTCATAAATAATGGGGTTATGTACTGCCAATACACAAATAGCGCATACCATTGAAAAAGATACACCAAGGAAAGTTTCCACATAAACTTTGGCATTTCTTTTATCGCATTAGCTATTTCATTAAAAGGCTGAGCCAATCTTTTTATAAAAGGTTTATTCTTCGCTTCATTTATTTCTGCTAATTCTTCTTCCGATGGAGGGATTTCCGGAGTTTTTAAAACTGACCACAAAACCGTAGCCACGGACAATATTCCTCCCAGGCTAAAAGAATAATACATCCAGGTGGGGATCACCCCGTCACCAGAAACGGTTTCGGCGCCAAATAATTTTTGAAATAATACGATTGAGCCCATCGCCAATAGTATCCCCGCGCCCACAAAAAGACTTTGCATTTGATAGCCTAAACTCAGTTGCTTTTCAGGAAGCTTATCCCCGACAAAAGCCCTGTAAGGCTCCATGGCCATATTGTTTCCTACGTCTAGGATCCACAGTAAACCAACTGCAAACCATAATACGGGACTAGTTGGGAAAGCAAAGAGACAGATACTACCTATTATTGCTCCTATTAAAAAGAAAGGTTTCCGCCTGCCCCATTTAGGAGACCAGGTTTTATCTGAGATTGCACCAATAATGGGTTGAATCACTAATCCGGTAACCGGCCCGGCTATATTTAATATAGGGAGCATTTCTTCAGGCGCACCTAAATAAAGAAATATGGGGTTAATTGCGGTTTGTTGTAATCCGAAACTGTATTGAATTCCCAAGAATCCAACGTTCATATTAAAGATCTGCCAAAAACTTAACTCCGGTTTACCAATCCTCATAGTGTTCCCTGTTTATAAATTAAAATATTGATCTATTTTATTCCTCAAATAACAACTTCTCAATATAGGGTTTTATCATTATTCTTGATTAAGTCTCTGTCGTAAAAATGAGGTTTTTAAAACAAAATCAATGTAGTTATGGTAGAATTATTCAAGAAATTCAATATTTCGTTTTAATCCGGTAAATTTTGTTCGTTTTACTGCAGAACCTTGAAAAACCTTCCTGAAGACTTCTTCGGTAATCTCTTCCCAATCTTTCCTGTTCATCTCCAAGATGTCTGGATGGGGATTAAAAAGAGGCTCAGCGTGTGCTTTTGAAAAACGATTCCAGGGGCATACGTCCTGACAAACATCACAACCAAAAATCCATTCGTCCATCATCCCCTTAAATGAAGTTGGTATCTCATTTTTGAGTTCAATGGTAAGGTAGGAAATGCATTTGCTGCCATCAACTACGTATGGCTGAATTATAGCTTCTGTAGGGCAGGCATCAATACAGGCGGTACAGCTTCCACAATGATCGGTTACCGGCAAGTCATAATCGAGGTCCAGGTCTACGATCAGTTCGGCTATAAAGTAGAAGGAACCCACTTGCTGTGTAAGTAAGTTACTGTGTTTTCCAATCCATCCAAGTCCGCTCCTCGCGGCCCAAGCCTTATCCAATACAGGCGCCGAATCTACAAATGCACGGCCATGAACATTACCTATTTCTTCTTCAATAAAGTTGTGAAGTTCTTTGAGTTTGGATTTGATAACGTGATGATAATCCTTGCCATATGCGTATTTCGAAATTTTATAAGTGTCTTCTTTTTGTTCGCTGCCTGGAAAATAATTGAGAATTAATGAAATGACCGATTTAGAGCCTTCCACCAATTTTCTTGGATCAAGCCTTTTATCGAAATGATTTTCCATGTAGGCCATTTCCCCTTGCATGTTATCCTTGAGCCACCGTTCTAATCGCGGGGCTTCTTCTTCGAGGAATTCGGCTTTTGAAATTCCACATGACAAAAAACCGAGGCGTTTAGCTTCGGTTTTTATAAGTTGAGTACGTTTTTGTTTGATGTTCATTTGCTTTTCTACCCTGCCGATAAGGGTCGTTATAGGACAGGTACTAAGGTACAATTCTCATTTTGAAAGCTTAGTAAAATGAGAGCGTGTTGTCTAATAAGTAAAATCTCATAACAAAAAACCGAAGTAATTACTTCGGTTTTTTTAATATTCTGCCAAATATAATGGCTTCTCTTAATCCACTGGCGGGAAAACTGCAGCTGCTACATTCGCACATTGACCAATTTCGTCAGGATTTGCCGTGAGAGTCGGAATAATGAATGGTGTATCAGATCCACCTGCATTTATACTTTGCTGTCACTTTGTGACACTTTACTATTTCGATGGAGAGTGATGTTCATGAACCATTTTCCATTTACCTTTTGTTTTAACAAATAATAAAGTAATTCTATCATTGACTGTAATTTGTCCATATTCCTTATGCATCAGTATAAAATCTGAAGTAAAGGTTACATTAGCTACATTTCCATAATATACCGCAACTTTCAAAGATCCCTCTTTAGGGGCAAATTGAATTACACCATTTTCTTCTAAATCTTCACCAATTAACTGACGTTCATTATGTTCAT
>JAHHKH010000474.1 GCA_018679695.1 Maribacter sp. | reverse complement strand
TAATGGGTGTTGCTTATTTATCCCTCACTGGGAGGCGATGATCTAAAATTAAGGATTTAAGGCTGCCATGCCAAAGACAGCAAAACGGGTAGGCAGGTATAATTTTGTCGCAAACCATCTGTACAGCAGTGTGTAAATTCTTGCCTACACCAGATAGGGCTGTGCGGGCTGTGGTTATTTTAATTTTTTTGTTATAATTACGTCGTTTTTTAAAAGCTTTAATTGCTATTCATAAAAGCATCCATATACGAAACTCTAATTTCAATCCATGTTTTCATCACCTCCACATCTGTTTCTAAATTATTATTCCATAGCACTACGTTTCTGGCTTTTGCCCCTTCAATAATAAAAGCATGTTCATCAATATAATCCATCAACTCTGAAAGGTGATCGGCTTTAAAATCCCGCCATTGGTCTTTCATCAACAATTCAATTTTAGGGTCGGACATTAGTCTTGAAAAGAAATTGGTACCTACGGCCGGAGGTGACCAGAATAAAGGTTTTTCAGGATTACTAAAATGCCGACCTGTACCTTCAAACCCATACGCCCAATCAAAATCCCAAATCGGACCCATTGTATATTTACCTGTCGCTGATTTATGCATATAAGTGCTTTTTGGATGATTGATTTCCTCATTGGCGGTAAGCATATAGACAATGAAATAGTTGGCAATCGAAACATCATCAATATATTCAAGATAGTTATTATTAGGAAAATCAGCACTGGCTACCAAGGCTTCAAAGGCCTCAAAATCACTCTGTATCAACGCCAGTTCAGCGGCAGTAGCCAATTCCGGGTCTTTTACCATTACCGGCAAATCGTAAGCGGCCGATTTAAACTGCCATTCTTCATCAAAATATTGGTCTAATTCCAATAACAGCCCATCATCATCACCTACGTTTACCCTATTCGTTTTTACCTCTATTTGCTCCGTTAAACCGTATAAACCAAGATAATCACCATTCAAGGTTACTTCTACAGGTACAATGGTATTGGTAAATGGCATTTCCAACAATCGTCCTATTTTAAACGCTACAGCATGCAATAAGTGCGTATCGTCTTGATAATCGGCCAATAATACCCAATCTTTTTCAGGTAATAATCCAAAGAGGGACTCTTTAGTGTCCAATTTTATTTTATAAGGCTTCTTTGGCCAAATCCAGGTAGAGTTTCCCCTACCTTTTATTCTGGCAAGATCACTCAGTTCAAAAACCCTATCGTCATATTTGGATTGACCATCAATGGTCAACTTGGTATATACATATTCTTCTTTGGAAACAATAGGGGCACCTCCTTCGGTGTCGATATAAATATGAGCCAATGCATCATCCCAAGAAATATCCACAGTGTACTCGTTGGCAGTACCTGATTCGGATTTCAAAGTATAGGTAATTGCTTTTCTAAAATCAACGGGAGTACTCGCACTTGTTTGCTTTTCACTGTTTATTTCAACAGTTGCCGCGTTTGTGGAAAAAGTAGGGGTTGAATAAAAAAAATAGTTCTTAAGTTCACCGCTTATGGTATTATCGGTAACATTAAAAACAATATCCTCACTTAAATGGGGATTGTTTTCCGTTTCAAAAACAAAAGATTCAAAAACCAGGTTTGTGTCATTTCCTTTAGGTATAGTTACAGGTTCATCTTTAAGACAACCTGTAATACTTATAAAGCCAATTAGTAAGAAAAAATAAATTGATCTTGAACGCTTCAATATGTTGTCCATGGTTTACTTGATTTTTATAGCTCGATTATTGCGATTATGATGAGCTTTTCTTTTTTAGATGCAATGTTTATATCCTTGGTTGCGTAAAGCTATAGATTTCAATGAATCAATCCTACTATTCATACCATTTGCACCACAGGGCTTGGTCGGGAATTTCTTGCCTGCCAGGCCAGGGGCGTGGTTAAATTAATTGGAGTTTTCCTTGACCAAATCCCAGGTATCCCAAACTTTTTGAACAAGGGCTTTGAATTCAGTTGAATCCCCACTCTTCTTCAATCGAGCAAAGATATCATGTAATTCCCCTCGCATGGAAGGATATTTATCGGTCACGCTTCGCAATTGCTGCCAAGCCTTAATATGGGCATTGAATGACGACCTGAATTTTTCGGGGCAGTGGGTAAAATCCATCGACTCCAATTCATGGGTGTAGTTGTCAATGGATTCACTTAACGATATTTTTTCAGGGGAATGGTTCCTGATTTCTCCCAGGATACTGTCCTTTTCAAACACCATTTGCACACAGGCAATCGCATCTTCATCGATTGCGATATCGGTATTTTTCTGTTTTTCTGCCGTATGCCTGCAGCCAAGTAACAGAATTAAAATAATCAATGATCTGTGTATCATAAGTTATCCGATAGTTGAGTTATATTGGTCATCAGTAGTCTTGGGTATTCCAGCCCAAATGATATCAGTCGGCCAGGCCTACGCATGCATTGTTCTAATTGTTGCCTAAAGTTATTAACGAGGTTTGTAAATTGCACCTGTGGCAAAATCAACGATTAACCCAGGTGCAAAAAGGATGATATCGGCAATTAGGGCAACAACCCTTACTTCCCTTTGTTGTTCCCCAGGGCCTGGTTTTGTTTTCTGATAAGCATTTACTTTTCCGCCAAAGACCGTGGCACAACTTGACAGCATTATTGCTATAAACCCAATTGTAATTAGTTTTTTCATATGTCTCATAGGTGTGAATTTAATTTCTGTTGATTTGTCCATAATTAAGTACCACAGTGCTGCCTATGCCTCGTTGCTTTCGGGTACAGACCAAATCAGGATTGACTAATACAATACTAAGATAGGAAATTAGCGCATGCTCAAGGGTGCAATGCGGCAAAGATGTTTTTGTAGTAAGTTTTATAAAACGAAGAATCAATTAATACGAAAAAGAGTAGACTTATCCACACAATTTTCAAGAGGGCCGCAAGGATCATAGTCGAATATCAACTTCTTGTTTTCGCGAATTGAATACGAAAAACCCCAAGTTTCATTTTCACTGACCAAGACAAGTTCAGCTATGCCTTTCAAACCCGAATACTGATCATCCAAAGGTTCTGCGCCCCAATAGTCAAAAGTTAGATTCAATCGATTCCCGTCAATTTCATAAGTTCCCAAATACCTTTGGCTATAGGCCAGGATACTAACTGTATCGATATTTCTAATAAAGCTCCCGCGTTCAAAGGACCGATCTACATTGAAAATGTATTGTGCTACATGTTCAAAACCTTCATTTTGAACACTTGGAATAGCACCAATTCCCAATTCAAAGGAA
>JAHHKH010000463.1 GCA_018679695.1 Maribacter sp. | reverse complement strand
TTTATCCAAATCCATAAAAATACTATCACCTTCCTGTAATTTGGAATTGACGATTTCCTCGGCCAGGGCATCCTCTATATATTTCTGGATAGCTCTTTTTAAAGGTCTGGCACCATATTGTTTATCAAAACCTTTCTCCGCAATATAGTCTTTCGCTCTTTCGGTTAAATTAAGATCATAGCCAATATCTTTAATTCTCGCGAAGAGCTTCGCCAATTCAATATCTATTATTTTATGAATGTGCTCTCTTTCCAAGGAATTGAATACGATGACATCATCAATTCTATTTAAGAACTCAGGTGCAAAAGCTTTTTTCAAGGCATTTTCAATTACACTTTTTTGATGCGTGTCGGCTTGCGACTTTTTGGCAGCTGTTCCAAAGCCTACCCCTTGGCCAAAATCTTTCAACTGTCTTGCCCCGATATTGGAAGTCATTATGATTATCGTGTTTCTAAAATCGATTTTTCTTCCAAGACTATCGGTTAAATAACCATCATCAAGTACTTGCAATAACATATTGAACACATCGGGATGGGCTTTTTCAACTTCATCCAGAAGTATTACGGAATAGGGTTTGCGACGCACTTTTTCGGTAAGTTGCCCTCCTTCTTCATATCCTACATATCCTGGGGGTGCCCCAACCAATCTTGAGATGGCGAATTTTTCCATGTATTCACTCATGTCTATACGGATCAGCGCATCTTCAGAATCGAATAGTTCCTTGGCCAATACTTTGGCCAGTTGGGTTTTGCCCACCCCTGTTTGACCTAAGAAAATAAAAGAACCTATTGGTTTGTTGGGATCTTTCAATCCGGCACGATTACGCTGAATTGCCTTGGCAACCTTTGAAACCGCCTCATCCTGTCCAATAACATTCGCCTTAATAAGTTCTGGTAATTCGGCCAGTTTATTGCTTTCAGTTTGGGCTATCCTGTTTACAGGGATACCGCTCATCATGGAGACCACATCGGCAACATTATCCTCAGAAACCTCCTCTTTATGTAATCGACTATCCTCTTCCCATTTTTCTTGGGCAACCGCTAGTTCTTTTTCCAATCTTTTCTCATCGTCACGTAATTTGGCAGCCTCCTCGTATTTTTGTTTTTTGACGACGCTGTTCTTCAGCTCACGAACATCCTCAAGTTGTTTTTCAAGCTCCAAAATCTGTTTAGGCACATCCATATTGACTATATGGACCCTAGATCCAGCTTCGTCCAAAGCATCAATCGCCTTGTCGGGCAAAAATCGATCAGTCATGTACCTATTGGTCAACTTTACGCAAGCGATTATGGCATCATCGGTATATTCGACATTGTGATGGTCTTCGTATTTACCTTTTATGTTTTGCAGAATTTCAATGGTCTCAGCCACTGTAGTCGGTTCAACAATAACTTTTTGGAACCTACGTTCCAAGGCCCCATCTTTTTCTATATACTGTCTGTACTCATCCAAGGTAGTTGCCCCTATACATTGAATCTCACCTCTTGCCAGGGCAGGTTTAAACATGTTCGAGGCATCTAAACTTCCGGTTGCCCCACCTGCACCAACAATGGTGTGGATCTCATCAATAAAAAGAATAACTTCATCATTCTTCTCCAATTCGTTCATGACCGCTTTCATGCGTTCTTCGAATTGCCCGCGATATTTTGTCCCCGCCACAAGCGAAGCCAAATCCAAGGTAACCACCCGTTTGTTGTAAAGAATCCTTGAAACTTTTTTGTTGATAATGCGCAATGCCAAACCTTCTGCAATGGCACTTTTACCAACTCCGGGCTCACCAATCAACAAGGGGTTGTTCTTTTTACGACGGCTTAATATCTGGGAAACCCTTTCAATTTCCTTTTCACGACCAACCACAGGATCCAGTTTGTTCTCTTCGGCCAATTGCGTCAGATCCCTGCCAAAATTGTCCAATACCGGAGTCTTTGATTTTTTATTGCCTTTTTGGCTTGATGTGGATCCGAAAGTACTTTCCTTGCTTTCACTTGCATCATCGGAATCGCTTGGGAACGATTCGGAAGTCGGTGAATCCACGATATCGTCATCACTTGTAATCATGAATTTAAATTGTTCTTTTACCCCATCATAATCAACTTTTAGTTTGTGAAGTAATTTGGTAGTCGGGTCATTTTCATTTCTGAGAATGCACAACAACAAATGTGCAGTGTTTATTGAAGAACTCTGGAAAAGCTTTGCTTCTAAAAAAGTAGTTTTCAATGCACGTTCCGCCTGTCTTGTTAAATGCAGGTTTTTTTTATCTTTTTGGGTACCACTAGGGTTTGGGTTAGAAGGACTTAGAATTTCCACTTTTCTTCGTAAGTGGTCCAAATCGACTTCCAATGCGTCTAAAATACTAATGGCCTTACCGTTTCCGTCACGCAACAACCCAAGCATCAAATGTTCGGTACCAATGAAATCATGGCCCAATCTTAATGCCTCTTCTTTGCTATATGCTATTACATCTTTTACCCTTGGCGAGAAATTATCATCCATAAATTATTCTTTCATCAATAAAATTAGTAAAACTATACCAATCTAGATCAAATACCGTACCTATAATCGTTAAACATGGCCTAAATGACGAAAAAAGCCTCGAATTACAAAATAATTAACATTGAAATTATCAACTAATAGGAGTGTAAAAGGTGTTGATAAATTCTTGGATAAAGTATTTGATATGTGCCTTGAAAGCTATGAATTTACGTATATTGCCTTGCTTTTTTAACTAAATTAAATAGATAAAATATTAGATGGCAGAAGGAGAAAAATTGATTCCTATTAACATAGATAAGGAAATGAAGTCCGCCTATATTGATTATTCAATGTCGGTCATTGTGTCACGTGCCTTGCCTGATGTCAGGGATGGTCTAAAACCTGTTCATAGAAGGGTGCTCTATGGCATGCACGAATTAGGTGTACGCTCCAATAGTGCCCATAAGAAATCGGCCCGTATTGTGGGTGAGGTTTTGGGTAAATACCACCCCCATGGTGATACTTCCGTTTACGATTCCATGGTTCGTATGGCCCAGGAATGGAGTTTGAGATATATGTTGGTAGATGGGCAAGGTAACTTTGGATCCGTAGATGGTGATAGTCCTGCCGCAATGCGATATACCGAAGCCCGTATGCGGAAGATAGCCGATGATATGCTGGCGGATATAGATAAGGATACCGTAGACCATCAATTGAATTTTGATGATTCCTTACAGGAGCCAACCGTACTCCCTACCCGAATCCCGAACTTATTGGTAAATGGTGCATCCGGGATTGCCGTTGGTATGGCCACCAACATGCCTCCGCACAATCTTTCGGAGGTTGTTGACGGTACAGTGGCCTATATTGATAACAGTGATATTGAAATCGATGAATTGATTACACACATCAAAGCTCCTGATTTTCCGACTGGTGGTATAATTTATGGGTATGATGGCGTCAAGGAAGCTTTTCATACCGGCAGAGGTCGGGTAAAGATCCGAGCCAAGGCAACTATAGAAGAAGTGCAGGGAAGGGAATGTATAATCGTAACTGAGATTCCTTACCAAGTGAATAAGGCGGATATGATCAAAAAAACCGCCGATTTAGTGAATGAGAAAAAAATCGATGGTATATCCTCAATTCGTGATGAGTCAGATAGAAAAGGAATGCGTATCGTTTATATTCTTAAAAGGGATGCTATTCCGAACATTGTCCTAAACACCCTCTATAAATATACCGCATTACAGTCATCATTCAGTGTGAATAACATTGCCTTGGTCAACGGCAGACCGCGAATGTTGAATGTAAAAGAGATGATCCATTATTTTGTGGAGCACAGGCATGAGGTTGTTGTCAGGAGGACTAAATTTGAACTTAAAAAAGCAGAGGATAGGGCACATATCCTGGAAGGCCTTATCATAGCCTCTGACAATATAGATGAAGTCATCGCGATAATCAGGGCATCCTCCAATGCAGATGAAGCAAGGGAGAAGCTGATGGAACGTTTTAAATTGACCGAGATCCAGGCGAAAGCCATAGTCGAGATGCGCCTTCGCCAACTTACTGGTCTGGAGCAGGATAAATTGCGTTCGGAATACGACGAGGTGATAAAAACCATTGCAGACCTAAAAGATATCCTGGACAGGAAAGATCGTAGAATGCAGATCATAAAGGATGAACTTCTTGAGGTAAAAGATAAATACGGTGATGAAAGACGTTCAGAGATAAACTTTGCCGGGGGTGATTTGAGTATTGAGGATATGATCCCAGACGAACAAGTGGTCATTACTATTTCGCATGCAGGTTATATCAAAAGAACACCACTGACCGAATACAAGACGCAACATAGGGGAGGAGT
>JAHHKH010000441.1 GCA_018679695.1 Maribacter sp. | reverse complement strand
AAAAAGTTGTTACCGATCAAAATGCCCCACTGGTTCTGGCATGTGTCGACAGTTTGTACGATATGTATAAAAAAGTTAGTGCACATCCTAACCTTTACTATAAAAATGTGGGAGGTGATCCAGAATTCAAAGAAAAGAAAAGTCTGCATCTTGAATCCTGGAACTTGATTGAGCCCTATTTTCAAAAAACCAAAAAAGGGAAATTGGAACAGTATAATGAACTTTACCACACCGAAAAAACGTCGAACGATTTTAATACTATAATTGCTGCAGCCATGAACGGTAAGATTGATACCCTTTTTATAGTGGAAGACCAGGATGTTTATTGCATTTTTGATACGGAAAAGGGAAAGGTAATCCTAGATAACTATCGATTGCCACATAACCTTTCATTAACTAATAAGGCTGCTTTGGATACTTTCTTACAAGGTGGAAAAGTATATCTGCAGGACGCTGACAACATGCCGATAAAAGAGAGTGTGATCAGCGCAATTTTCAGGTATTGATAGGCGAGTGTTTGATATCAAGTTAAATTGTTAAATCAAATCTTTGGCATGAAGGGATCTCTAAATCTAGGTAAAGTTTCAGGTATTAAAATCAAGGTTCATTGGACATTTTTATTTATAATAATTTGGGTTGCATTTATAGAGATCAATCAAGGTGGCAACCTACAATCCGTACTATTTAATATTGCCTTGATTCTGGTTGTCTTCCTATGTGTCGTACTTCACGAACTTGGCCATGCACTGACCGCCCAACATTATGGTGTTAAAACAAAAAAAATTACACTACTCCCTATTGGTGGTATAGCAAGTCTGGAAAAAATACCTGAAGAACCCAAACAAGAATTATTGGTAGCCTTAGCAGGTCCCCTGGTAAATGTTATCATAGCCTTGATTCTATATTTTGTTGTCCCAGTACAACAATTTTTGGCCGATAATATAACCAACATCATAGAAAATTTAAATGCACTTACCCTCTCAAATTTCCTTTTCTATCTTTTCACGGTTAATGTATTACTCGTAATCTTTAATCTTATCCCTGCTTTTCCAATGGATGGTGGCCGCGTTCTAAGAGCCCTATTGGCAATGAATCTGGGTCGGGTCAAAGCTACCCAGATAGCTGCAAGTATAGGACAGTCGATTGCTATTGTTTTTCTTTTATTGGGAATGCTCTTTAACCCATTTCTAATCTTGATAGCACTATTTGTTTTTGTGGGTGCCTACGGCGAAAATAAAATGGTACAACAAATAGAGCTTTTAAAAGGGCATACCGTAGAAGAGGCAATGCTAACAAATATTACTTTACTGAAACCCGAGGAAACAATGGCAAGAGTGAAGGACTTAATTCTTTCTAGTACTGAAAAAGATTTCATTGTAGGGCAAAACGGAAAACCATTGGGTATTTTAATGAATGCCGATATCATTAAGAATTCAAATAAACCCAATCAATTAGTGGGTAATGTTATGAAAACCTCTTTCAAGGAACTTGGGATAAATGATAAACTTAAGAACGTTCTGAGTTTGGCAGAACTTCACAAAGGTTATTTTTTTCCTGTTTTGGATGCCAATAAAAAACTTGTTGGGGCAATAGATTTGACCAATATCAATGAATTTATATTATTTCAATCCAAATTGGAATATTGAATTGAATTTCAAAAAGCGATAAAAATTATCTCAAGTGATCTAAATCATTCCGTTACAACTTTTCCTAAGATACATTTGTATCATTATTAATCCTAAAAAAAATACCATGGCAGTATTAAAAGTTATCGAAATAATGGGCAATTCAACGGTCAGTTTTGAAGATGCCGTGCAAAAGGTCGTGAGTGAAGTTTCCAAATCAGTTAAAGGCGTAAGATCTGTTTATGTACAGGATATGCAAGTATCCGTTAAAGACAACAAAATTTCAGAATACCGGGTTAACACCAAGGTGAGCTTCGATGTTCTGGATTAATAGTTCTACTATTGTTTGGTTTAGTTAGTTAAGTAAGGTACCGTAACGAGTAAAAATCGCTTTTATCGGTACCTTATTTATCTAGAACCATTTATTCGAGGTATTTCTTTTTCAATACATTGATATGTTAAAATAAAAGGGATTGATATGCATCATTGCATGATGATATATTTACAATCATCTTTAGATAACCATTAAAATAATGATCATGAAACAAACAGCGATATTTGAAAAAAATGTTGGAGCATATGAGAAGTGGTATGAAGATTATTCCGAAGTTTATCAATCAGAGCTCGCGGCAATAAAGGAACAACTACTTAAATTACCGGAAAATATCAGGGGTATTGAAGTAGGCTTGGGTACAGGAAGATTTGCTTCGCCCTTGGGCATAAAAGAAGGTGTGGAACCCTCCGAGGCCATGGCCGAAAAAGCTTTAAAAAGAGGCGTTGAGGTTATCGATGGCGTAGCGGAAAAACTCCCTTATAGGGATATGCAATTCGATTTTGTACTTTTTGTAACCATCTGTCATTTTAATAGTATTAAAGATGCACTTGCTGAAGCCCATAGGGTATTAAAACCCAGGGGATCCATTCTTATAGGATTTTTGGATAAAGACCAAAGTGTTGCCCGCCAATATCTAGCAAAACGTCATCGAAGCACGTTCTATGCCAATGCCAATTTCTACAGTATAGATCGCATTAAAACCTTACTCAAGGAAGCCAGATTCAAGGATTTGGAATTCAATCAAACGCTTTTTGGGGATTTGGATGAAATCAATAATATACAGATACCGAAAGAGGGCCATGGTGAAGGGTCTTTTGTTGTTGTGAAGGCAACTAAAAAATGAAGATTCAATACCTACCCCATACTGCCGATGTTCGTATGAGAATCAGCGGTTCGACCTTAGAGGAGCTTTTTAAAGCAGGCATGATAGGTATGGGCAATATACTCAAGGAAGGTTTTTGCAACAAGAATAATCCGATTGACAATAAGAAGGAAATCGATATTCAAGCCGTAGATCAAACTTGTTTGCTTATAGATTTTTTATCGGAAATCTTGTCCCTTTGCTATGTGGAAAAGTCAATTTATTGCAAAGGGGAATTCCCTGTGTTCACCGCTACTAAAATAGTGGGGACAATATATGGAACGCATATAAATAATCTTGATGAGGAAATTAAAGCAGTGACCTATCATGAGGCCCAAGTACGTTGCAAAAGTGATAATCAATGGGAAACTATAGTGGTATTTGATATTTAAACCATGAAGATAAATAAGACAGACATTATTAGAATCAATGATTATTTATGGGAAATTCCAAAATCCTTTAATGAAAGGATGCTCGTGCCTGCACGGGTATTGGCTTCCGAACCTTTATTGGATGCAATACTGGAGGATAGGTCTTTGGTACAACTTGTAAATGTTGCATCATTGCCTGGTATACAAGGGGCCTCTCTGGTTATGCCCGATGTTCATGAAGGTTATGGTTTTCCTATTGGCGGTGTTGCCGCGACCTTATACCCAGATGGTGCTATTTCACCTGGCGGTATTGGTTATGATATTAACTGCGGGGTACGCTTGCTCACCTCACACCAAAAATTAGGGGACATTAAGGATAAGCTAGAACCTTTATCCAAAGAAATGTACACCCAGATTCCATCTGGTATGGGAAAGGGAGGGCAAATTAACCTTTCATCCAAAGACATGGAAGAAGTACTCTCAAAAGGTGCTGAGTGGGCCGTAAGTCATGGTTATGGTGAAATAGAAGATCTTGCTTTTATGGAAAGTAATGGAAGACTTAAAAGTGCTGACCCATCAAAGGTATCGGAAATGGCAAAAAAAAGAGGAACAGGACAATTGGGCACCATAGGTTCCGGGAACCATTTTGTTGAGGTTGATTATGTGGAAGAAATCTTCAATGAGGAAATCGCCAAAGCCTATGGTCTCTTCGAAAGCCAAATCGTTGTATTGATACATACGGGTTCCAGGGGATTGGGACACCAAGTTGCTACCGATTATATTCGCCTTATCATGAAGGCAATGCCAAATTATGGCATCGAAGTTCCCGATAGGGAGCTGGCTTGCGTACCTTTCAACTCAATCGAAGGGCAAGACTATTTCAAGGCAATGTGTGCAGCAGCCAACTATGCCTGGTGCAATCGGGAGGTTATCGCATGGGAAGCACGAACCGCATGGCAAAACATCTTTGGAAAGGAAATTGAACCTTTGAAACTCATGTATGATGTTGCCCATAATATCGCTAAAATCGAGGAACATCGGGTTGCCGGCGAAGAAATACAAGTGATTGTTCATCGCAAAGGGGCCACAAGGGCTTTTGGACCGGGTTTTGAAGAGTTACCGAAAGCGTATAGAACTGCGGGGCAACCTGTTATTATTCCAGGAAGCATGGGTACTTGTTCCTATGTCTTGGCAGGGTCAGCAAAAAACAAGGAAATTACTTTTGGTTCGTGTTGTCATGGGGCTGGTCGAAGGTTATCCAGAACTGCGGCAAAAAAACAGGTAAACGCTCCTGTGCTCAAAGAAAAACTCAAAGAAAGGGGTATATATGTGGAAGCCGGTTCATTCAAGGGAATAGCGGAAGAAGCTCCAATCGCCTATAAAGATGTCGATATGGTAGTAGAGACCGTTAATGCCTCAGAAGTAGCAAATAAAGTAGCAAAACTTAGACCTGTTGCCGTAGTTAAAGGCTAAGCCTGTTTAATATCATTCGTACTTTCGAATAGATTGATGGCCTCCTCATCGGAAACCTGATAAAATTCTTCGTAAAATTGGCCTACCGCGTGGAAATTATAGGGCGTCTCTAAACATATCACCGCATCTAATCCTGGGTAATTCTCTAATTTTTTAACAGTTGATGGCGGAGCAACAGGAATGGCCACCACTATTTTTTTTGGATTTTGCATTTTGACCAAATCCACGGTAACCAATATGGTATTTCCCGTAGCAATTCCGTCATCAACAATTATAACGGTTCTATCTTCAAGATTTTGTGGTACGTTGTTTTTATAATATTGATTATGTCTTGCCTTTAACTTTTTTCGTAGTTTATTTATTTCTTCATCTATATACCCCTTAGTTACGCCAACAGCATCGTTCAGAATACTATTTTCAAGACTTAGGGCTCCTATGGCATACTCCTTATTAAAAGGATGCCCAATTTTTTTCGTTAGGGCTACATCTAAAGGCGCATTGAGTTTTTTTGCAATAATCGCCCCCAAAGGCAAACCACCTCTAGGTATGGCCAATACAACCACGTCCTGGTTCATGTAGTCCAACAAACTTTCGGCTAATTGCATTCCGGCATCATTCCTGTCTTTAAACATCATGTTTAGTTTATTTTATCGCAACCATTTTTTGAACCATGTGGAGGCAATTAATGCCACTTGTACCAATTTACCCGGTTCTTCGAAAAGGTGGGAAGCCTCGGGAACAATTTCAAGTTTTCGCTCACAATTCAAATTTTGATATGCTTTTTCATTGAGTTTTATTACCTGCCCGTCCCAACCACCAACGATCAATAAAGTTGCTGCCGTTACCTTATTGAGTTCCTGCATTGCTAGGTCCGGTCTTCCTCCTCTGGAGACAACGGCTTTGATATCTTCACCAAAAAAGGCAGCTGCCCGAAGTGCTGAGGCTGCCCCAGTGCTGGCACCAAAATATCCAATAGTCATTTCCTTGCTTTCTTTTTGGCTTTGAACCCACTGGGTTACATCAATGAGTCGCATGGTAATTACATCAATATTAAATCTATTCTCATAAATCAAATCTTCTTCTTCAGTCAATAAATCAAATAATAATGTTGCCAAACCATTTTCGTTTAAAACTTTGGCCACATAGTTGTTTCTAGGACTGAGTCGGCTACTTCCACTCCCATGGGAGAAAATGACCATTCCTGTGGCTTTTTCGGGGATCGTAAGGATGCCCTTTAAAACAAGTCCATCCAACTTGATGTCTACTGAGCTGTTTAATACGTTAATCATTACTCTTTAATTTTCAATTTGCAATGGTTTTATATTTTGAATAGACCTCCAAGTATACTTGACAAAATGAGGTATAGTACTTGACGTTCTACGAAACTGTATGTTCCTTATTTAGTTTTAAGTTCTTCTTATGAAAAGTAAGTAGCGGAAAATCACTTTCTGTCAACATACGTTTTACGATATCCCGATGCCATATACTTTTTATAAGGCTATGTCCCTGCCGCTCTAACATAACGATCATATTTGGATCTACTTCCCTTACATACTCCAACAAGGCACTAAAAACATCTTCGGAAAAAAGTAGCTCAAATTGTAGTTTATCGAATTTTATTTTTTGTTGTAACATTTCCTTGAACCATTC
>JAHHKH010000419.1 GCA_018679695.1 Maribacter sp. | reverse complement strand
ATGTAACCGTAGCCCAAATTACCACAGGAAAGTTTGATATTTTTTGTAAAATCCGGGCAAAGGACAATAATCAAGCAAGAAATGTAATTTTTGACATTGAGGAGTTGGATTGCGTTGAACAAACAGAGGCAATGTTCTTCGTTGAAGAAAGTATTAATGACAAAAAGCGTCTTATAAAAACAATTTTCGATGAATATCATTTGTAAGTTGATAATCTGAATCATTAGACTATCCAAATATGAATAGACAAGATTATTGGTCACCGAAGAATCCACGCTCTTTAAATAACTTCAAGCAAGTTTCTGAATATTATATTATGTAGAATCATTCCTTTCCGGTTGAGCTTTAGAATATGTAAAATGAAGTTTTTTAATATCGGATTTCGATTCTACTTTTTAGATAATATTTTCTAAAAACAATTATTTATTACGTTTTTGTTAAAAAAAATCAAGTTTTATTAAATTTAATTTCTTAATTCCTTATTTTTGGCAAAATTTTAGTTCCAATGGAAAAAGTAAAATTAGACGAAATAGACCACCAAATTCTAGATATGTTGATCGATAACACTAGAACACCTTTTACAGATATTGCCAAGAAACTTTTGGTGTCGGCAGGTACGGTACATGTACGGGTCAAGAAAATGGAAGAGGCGGGAATCATTCGTGGTTCTTCCCTGACCTTGGATTATGTAAAACTGGGCTATGCCTTTATAGCCTATGTGGGTATCTTCCTGGAGAAGACACATCAGACCAAATTTGTACTGGAACGTTTGGAACAAATCCCCAATGTAACGGTAGCACATATCACCACTGGTAAGTTCAATATCTTTTGTAAGATCAGGGCGAAGGATACCAATCATGCCAAAAATATTATATTCAAAATCGATGATATTGACGGAATCAGTAGAACTGAAACCATGATTTCACTTGAAGAAAGCATTAATGATAAAAAACGATTAATGCATCGAATTTTTAACGAAATGTAATGCCTTTGTAAATTAAATTTTAAATCCCAAGGGCATGCTCTTTGGGATTTTTTTATGCAAGACCTATGAGAATAACAGAATTAAAAAAGGAAGAGTACAAACCCTTTTATCAAACCTATATCGATATATTAGGGGATGTGGAACTGTTTGATTTAATGCGCAAGCAACTGGAAAATTTTCCTCAATTTCTGGAAAGTCTACCAGATGAAAAGTTGAATTATGCCTATGCTGAAGGTAAATGGACCATTGCAGAGGCCTTAATACATGTTTTGGATACAGAGCGGGTATTCCAGTACCGGGCTTTGCGATTCATGCGGGCCGATAAAACACCACTACCAGGCTTCGACCAAGATCTATTTGTACCCAATTCCAATGCTGAACGCAGGACTAAGGAAAGTATTATTGAAGAATACAAGGCCGTTCGACGTTCGACCATTGCACTCTACTCAAATATGAATGTACAGACACTACATAATATGGGAGTGGCAAGCGATTCCCCTATGAGTGTCGCTGCCTTGGGCTTTATTATTTGCGGACATCAGAAGCATCACAGAAATGTCATTCGTGAGCGATATCTATAAAGAGACGCTAATTAAAACTCATCATTGAACTCCTCCTCGGACTGTAGTTCCAAAGTAGCCGAAGGCACATCTTCCTCGAGGATGTCTTCAACTTGGGAGTCTGATTCTTTCCCTATGTTTTCCTCGAAGTTCGAAATAAAGTTTGCGAGACTTGTGCTGATCTTTACCAAATAGATCGTATCGTTGGTTTTAAGTTCAACGGTTTCGATGATTTCACCCCTTACATTTTTAAAAGTGATGATATCATCATCGCCATAACCGTCGGCATAAGTCTCATAAAGTTTGGCGGCTAGGTTGCGGTCAAGTTTTTTGTGATCGATTAATTTGCGAATCATAGTAGTTTGGTTTTTCTATGTTTATCCGAACAGGATAATTATTTCGATAACCTAATCTATATATTTTTTCCTTTGAACATCGCAAAGAGTTGTATATCGCTGTTTTTAGTATACGAAGCTGTTATTCTTTGTAGTATGCAAACGCCTCGCTGAACAATTCATGGGGTACCTTTATGTCAATGACCGGATGTCCAATGGCTTCTAAAAGAACGAAGTTGATATTACCATGGGAATTTTTCTTGTCGAACTTTAGCAAGGAAAGAATATCTGATATGTCTTTGGCACTGAAATCGACTTTCTGGTAATGGTTTAAAAAGGTCGACTTGATAGCCGCCAATTCCTTTTGGGATAAATTGGTAAGCTTGTGCGAAAGATAGCCTTCCAAGATCATACCCACCGCAATAGCTTCACCATGTAAGAGGGTCTCCTTATCAGGGTTTTCCAGAAAATAGGATTCAACGGCATGGCCTAAAGTATGTCCGTAATTCAAGATTTTACGCAAGTGTTGTTCTGTGGGATCTTCGATAACCACCCGATTCTTGATGCTCACCGATTTGTAGATGTGATGGTCAATATTTTCGAGCTTGGTCAATGCCTTAAGCTCTTCCCAGTAGGTTTTGCTTTGTATGAGGCCATGTTTCAGCATTTCGGCAAAACCACTATTCATTTGCCGCTCTTCCAAAGTCTGTAAAAATCCTGTGGAAACCAACACCATTTCAGGTTGATTGATTACTCCGATCTGATTCTTCAAGGCTCCAAGGTCAACCCCGGTTTTACCACCAACCGAAGCGTCGACCATAGACAAAAGGGTAGTGGGTATATTAATGAACTCTATTCCCCTTTTGTAGGTTGATGCAACAAAACCACCCAAATCGGTAACAACGCCGCCCCCAAGATTGATCAGCAGACTTTTACGATCAGCGTCCATGTCTGAGAGCGCTTGCCATGCGACATTGCAGGTGTCAATGTTTTTGTGTTCCTCACCAGATTGTATTTCAATCAATTCAAAGGCAATGGAATTCGCTAATTGCTTTTTGAAGACTGGCAAACAGTGTATTTTGGTGTTCTCATCAACCAATACGAATATTTTGGAATAAGAACTTGAGGACAGTTTTTCGTTGAGTGCCTTAAATGCCTTTTCATTAAAATGTACAGCGTAGCTGGAGCTTGTAATTGATTCCATTTTCCAATGATTCTAAAAGACAAAATAAACGTTATTTTTAATGAAAGGAATATAAAATCTGTGATTATATTTGATTCATTAAACAATAGTTAAAAATGAAGCGAATTTTTGAGAATACTTCAACGGCATTTGCCTTAAAATCGGATTCCGAATTGGAGCGTGCTTATTTTTTGTTCAAAATGATTGCCAATGAGCCCCTTGTGAGAATTGGGACCGCGATGACCAACTTTGCATTAAAGGCCCATCTTCCTGTTGACGGATTAATTCGTGCAACGGTATTCGACCATTTCTGTGGTGGGGTAAATGAAGCCGACTGTATGCCGGTTGTAGATAAAATGTGGGACAAGGGAGTCTGTTCTGTTCTTGATTATTCAGTGGAAGGTAAGGAAGATGAAGATCCCTTTGACCACTGTTTGGCAAAGACTTTGGAGATCATGGACTTCGTGAAGCAAAAAGAAGCCATGCCTTTTGCCGTTTTTAAACCTACCGGCTACGGACGAATTGCATTATTCCAAAAAATTGGCGAAGGCAAAACAGTTTCGGCCAAAGAACAGGCAGAGTGGGGCAGGGTGGTTAAACGCTTTGACACTACTAGCAAAAAAGCCCATGATTTGGGAGTTTCGTTATTGATCGATGCAGAGGAAAGTTGGATGCAGGATGCGGCGGACCAATTGGTAGAGGACATGATGCGCAAATATAACAAGGAGGAGACCATTGTTTTCAATACGCTGCAATTGTATCGTTGGGATAGGCTAGACTATCTTAAAAAATTGCATGCCAGGGCCAAAGCCGAAGGCTTTAAAATAGGAATAAAAGTTGTGCGTGGTGCCTATATGGAAAAAGAGAACGAGCGCGCCGAAGAAAAAGGCTATAAATCACCCATTTGCAAGGACAAAAAGACTACCGATGAAAACTTTAATGCATGTGTTAAATATATTTTAGACAACCTCGATACCATTTCACTTTTTGCAGGTACCCATAACGAGGAGAGTAGTTATTACCTCATGGAGCTTCTCGCTGAAAAAGGGATAGCCAAAAACGATAAAAGAGTTTGGTTTGGACAATTATTAGGCATGAGTGACCATATCTCCTTTAATTTGGCCGCCCAAGGCTACAACGTTGCCAAATATCTACCTTTTGGGCCGGTTCGTGATGTTATGCCATACTTAATTCGAAGGGCCGAGGAAAATACTTCGGTTGCCGGGCAGACAAGTAGGGAGCTTGCCTTACTGAAAAAAGAACGCAAGCGTAGAAAGATTTGATAAAACTTATTTATAGTCTTACGTGTTCAATTACCGCTTTATCCGGACAATTCTTAACGGTCATGACAGCGGGTTTATCATTGATCTCGGCTTCAATGATATACGATTTACAGGGGGTTGACTTGGTGTCACTGCCTTTAAAATCCACTTTTCCCTCGCGCAGGAAAAAGGCAATATTTGTGCTATCCAATTGTTTTGCAAGAAGCAATTCGTTCACTTCATTTGAATAGTCGAGAGGCTTGGCACGAATATCCTTTAAGGTTCTGCAGTTCGGGAAATAGCAGAACTCAACCCCCAATTCCTCCGATTTATTCCTAAAGAAAACAGCTAAAAAAATGAGACCTATGGCAAGCCCAAAAAGGTAGAAACCCAAACGTTTTAGAAAGGCCATGGTTTAATGAATAAGTTAATCGTTTAAAAGAATTGCTTTAAAGCGACGCAAAAATAAGAATATACCTTGTGCCAAGCACCAAGCAATGGGCACGAAATTCAGGGATTTTTTAAAAATTATTTTAAACCAGGGCCGAATTCGGTTTTAAAAGTATCTATAATTTCTTGTATAGTCATTTTACATTTCTGTCAACTTATGAAAAAGATTCATATGCATTTTGTATTCAACTATGAACTAATCCTTCTATTTGAACTTAATCGTTTGGATATAATGAAGCTCTTGAATCCTATGAATTTATGGAAATTTGGAGCATATAGACATAATATATCCTTAGCTGTATTATCTCATATTTTACGTATACCAAAATTGACAAAAAAATTTAATAACGCTGACCTTGTAAATGAGTCTTCACTTGAATACATTAGTTCTTCAAGAAAATTGAAGCCAAATACCCGGAATTTATTAAACTTGGTCAATGTATTTCTCAGGTTTAAAAACGAAGAAATTTTAAATTTTAGTCAAATAAAATACCCTGATACACATGATTGATTTTATGGAGTAAACTATAGTTGTACATAGACCGGGAAATGATCGCTATAACGTCCTAAGCACTTTCTGCCTATGTAAGTCCTGAGGGGATTATTTTTGTAACGTTCAGAGAATTCTTTTATGTCAAAAAGTATTTGAAATCACCTCTCCTTTGACGATATGCAGGCTCTGAAAACTTAAGCCTAAAGAAATAAAATATCCCCTGATCATCTATACTTTGTCTGGGGCCATTATTGCGAAAAGAATAAGACTACTGTAACACAAATCTTTCTCAGGCGTCATAATTATGAGTTATTGACTTAAGATCAAATATCATATTTATAATTATTCTTACACCAAACGCATGATATATGTTTTATAAAGAATACTTAAGATATATGGTTTCATCTATACCTCATTTTTGTATGCAATTATTAAAATTTAAACTTTAAATAAATGGTTTTAGTTAAATTTTTTATTATGATCCTATTAGTTGGGCCAATAATATGGGGTTGGCGCAATTGGGTTAAGTACAGAGGGACTTCAGCCCCTAAGCATATAGTCAATTATAAAACCCTGATTAATTCTGCGGTGTTATATGCTCTGGCATTCAATATAATATTCTTTCTGCAAGAATTATTTCTTGTTCTCGGTAAAAAGGTTCTTGGCTTAAAAGCATTTCTGTATCATAACAATCATTTTTGGGAAGGAGAACATCCAATGACTTTATTGATGCAAGGTTCTGGGGCCGCGGCAATTTTCTCAATTGGATTGATCTGTTTATTGCTTTTCCGATTCATTCCATACGCCAAAAGTATTTGGAAACTATTTGTCTTGTGGTTAGCTTTTCATGGACTTATACAATCAATTCCTCAAGTGATGGTTGCATACCTAGATCCAAATACCGATGTTGGTGAAGCACTTGTGGGATATTTAAATTTAAGTCAACCCTTTCTTATAGTTTTAGCAATAACAAGTATTACCGCTATTGCCTTGATTAGTATTTGGTTTAGCAGGCGATTCTTGGAATTTGTTTACAGCGATGTCGATTTGAACAATCCTAAAGTAAAATTTAAATATATTCGGTTTATAGCCGTAGGAGCCGGAATTATGGGCAGTATACTTGTTGTTCCTTTCAGGATTCCTCCGATGAGTCAGGCTATTACTCCATTTATTGTTCTCGTTTTTTCAATTCCCTGGGTCTGGTCTGCAGCTCCATTAAGCAAACCTATCGCACATAAATCAAAGAAGATAAATGAGAAAATATATTGGAGCCCTATTCTAATCCTAGTTTTCATTTTGCTTTTTTTTCAATTAGTTTTAGCACCTGGAGTGGAATTCTAGTAAATAACTACAGACATGAGAAATTTAATAGCATTATTTATTGCACTTGTTTTAGCTTCCTGTAATCAATCAAAAGAAACCAAGAACACCCCACTCAATAAAGAACTGCTAACGGTTGCTGACAGTATATCCCAACTAATGACAAATTATCATTACAACCCTAAGATGTTGGGTGAAACTGACTATTTAAAATTAGAAAAAGAGATTCAAAAACTTGCAAAAACAGTGGAATCCGGGGAAGCTTTTATTGCGGGGTTTAATCAGCTATGGTCAGATGGCCCTTTTTCGCATGTGAGGCTTGCAAAAACAGAAAAGCCTGCAGAAGAAATGGCGGAATTTATTGATTCCTTACGAGTGGGTGACCAAAGTGTTTCCTTAAAATGGGAAAGTAAAACAGCTATTCTTGCCGTAACAACAATGACAGGTGTGGACACTAAAGAACGCGTATTTGGAGCTTATCGTGAAATTGAAGAAAATAAGGCCGAAACACTTGTTATAGATATTAGAAATAATACAGGAGGAACTTTTGCAGGCATTCCTCTTATTGGTCACCTTATGACAGAACCTATTGACGTAGGAATGTTTGTGTCGCGTAATTGGTGGAAAAACAATACCGAGGTGCCGAATATTGAGGATGTTCGAGCTCTATCACCCTGGGAGGGTTGGTCAATAAAAACATTTTGGCAAGATGTACAGGAACAACCCCTTACCCGAGTTAGGTTTAAACCAATGTTGCCTTATTTTGACGGTCCCGTATATGTACTCACGAGTAAGAAAACGGCCAGCGCAGCAGAGTTTACTGTTGATGCAATGGCACACTTAGATAACGTCACAATTATCGGTGAAACCACAGCAGGCGAAATGCTGTCGCAGAAGATGTTTGATTTACCACACGATTTTCAATTGTCATTGCCAATTGCAGAATATTGCTCGACTCGGATTGGAAGGATTGAAGGCAAAGGCGTAGAACCCGATATTGCTATAGACCAGAGTGCCGCCCTGGAGCTGGCTACGTCATTAATAAATGGAGAAGAGCTGAGTGAAGCTATCACTGCACTTCAAAATGAATTGGATAAAATGGAGGAAGAACCGCTTGGAGGCAAAGCTATTTATTTGTTTGGGAACATGAATGATTGGGGGAAAAAATGGGAAGCTTCTCCCCGGCTTGGTTATAAAGGCAAAGGAGTTTATGAAACGATAACTGACTTAAAAAAAGGAAAATACGAGTTTAAAATAGCTCCAATGAATTGGGAGTTTGATTTTGGTGCAAAGCCAAATCAAGAAAAGGTGACCATCGGAACGGAGACTTCTTTGATAAAAGAACGGGGAAGTGATAACCTAAAAATAGAGTTGGCAAAGGACGCGGAATTATTCTTTCGTCTTGATTTGAGCGATAAAAAAACAGCCATATTAACTATTGAGCAGAAAAAATAAATCAGTAAATCGTACAGTTCAATCTTGAATAACCTTAACTAAAGAAAAATTTGGAAATCCAGAGGGTTTGCTCCGTTGCCTGATTTAGACCTATCTTTTAACCAGTTTTAATTCTGCGGTTTTCCTGCTCATTATTTTCGCCAGATAAATTCCTGATGAAAGCTTTTCTGTGGGGAAGCGAATTTCATTACCCACGGGTTTCAGGGT
>JAHHKH010000412.1 GCA_018679695.1 Maribacter sp. | reverse complement strand
GTTATAATTGTCCTTATACAATTCTGCACCGAAAGAGTATTGTGCTTTTTGTTCCTTTATTTTGAAATTGCCCAAGAATCGGGTTCTAAAACCATACCCATTCGTGAATTCATCCAGAATATTAAATGGTCGTGGCTCGTAATGGTCCAAATACGTATAAAATAGGCTCGTAGTGTTCGAGAGTTTTGTATTGAATTTATGGGCGTAGGAAAGTCCGACCAAGGTATATTTATTGGCTTCAAATCCTTGGGCGGCATTCCAGGTAAAGGCCGCTTGTTTAGGATCCTCATCAAAGGCACTCTGGCTTAATGAACTTGCGATTTGGGCATTGTAATCTATATAATTCAGTAAGAATGCAACCTTGTTTTTAGCATTGATTTTATACGATGTGTTCAATAACAACCCATCACGTTCATATCGATTGTTATCGCGATACCCGTTTATTGTCATATGACCATAACGCAGTTCTAAAGCGGTTTTATCATCTGCATGGGTAAAACCCAAACTATTTTTAAACAAGCCGTATGACCCCACGGTGAGGTTATTGCGAAACGTGGTAGATTCGAGTAAGGCTTCCTTGGGATTCAAGATGATCGTACCCCCCAAATTTGCGCCAAAGGCAGTTCCTTTAGGACCTTTGATGACTTCGATAGAATTCATATTCTCTAGGTCGTAAGCTTCAATCGTGGAGAAACCGGTACCATTGGTTACGGGAATTTCGTTATAGTACAATCTTATCTTATCGGTACCAAAAGGTGTACGGGCACCTACCCCGCGAATGGTAATTCGGTTGGTGTTCAATGCGCCGGAGAGCACATAAACACCTGACACTTGGTTTAAGGACGAAACCATTTCAACCGGGCTGAAATTTTGAAAAATCTTAGCCCCAATTACTTTTGAGGGTATGATACCCGTGGCCTGTTTGGCTTTTAAAGAGTCCAATAGGACCACCTCCTCCAATTGGGTAATGCTGTCATTAACAAGACGATCTTGCCCAAAAACCAAAGGGATAGAAATAAAAAAGAATAGGATTAAGATAGGGAACCTCATGCAAGGATTTAAAACAATAAAAATAAGGATTAATCGCTGCATCCCTATTCTTTAAATTGAAAATAGTTATATGACCACAGTAATAGCGGGTTTCACAACAAAAACCAGCCTTAAGGATGCATTTTAACGATCAATTTTGACCTTTAAGCGATGTTATGTTTAATTTGTGGTATATACCCTACGATTTTTAATATACATTGTGGAAATAGAAATATGATAAACACACAATCCAGGATTATAAAAAGGGCCTTTGGTTTTCTGATACTCCTCGTTTTTGCTGGATCAAGCATCTATGCTCAAATCCCGGAAAGTGAGAAATCGGCTTTAGTGGAGATTTATCGTTACACCAATGGACCTGAATGGACAAACTCATGGGATTTGTCAAAATCGGTTTCCACATGGTATGGAGTAGGTATTGAAAACGGGACGATAACATCACTCAACTTGTTCAACAATAATCTTGTTGGCCAACTCCCAAATGCAATAGGTAAATTAAAATACCTCAAGGTGCTGAATGTTGCTTTTAATCAATTGAACGGACAAATACCAACGGCATTAACTACCTTAAAACAGCTACAAGTTCTGAGAATGGGAAAAAACAGATTTTCGGGATCTATTCCAGAAAATATTGGTAAGATGCGGTCTTTGGTGATTATCGACTTGTTTAATAATCAACTAACAGGGTCAATACCAATAGGTATTGGCAATTTGGTCAATTTAAAACTGTTCGTGGTATCGAACAATAAGATACAAGGAGAGATTCCGGAATCAATAGGGAATTTGACTGTATTAGAAGGTTTGGAACTTGGGAATAACCGAATAAAAGGTCAAATACCAGAAAGTTTGGGAAGGTTAAAACGCCTTAATAGATTGGTGCTTTTAGAAAACAACCTAATGGGTGAGGTACCCAATGCTGTTTTTGCGCTACCTAAATTAAAGCTGCTTCAATTGCAAAACAATAGTTTGAGAGTAGACCAAGAATTGGCAAAATCAAATAAATTGAATTATACATTATTTGATATGGGATTTAAATCCCTACAATTCGAGAACAACCTTATGCATGACTTTGAGATGAATGAACAAATCAGGACTGCCGATACCAAATTCGAGGATATAGATTAAAGCAAGACAACAAGATATCCTTCTATTCTAAAATCGAAATCCAAGGGAGAATCCAGCACGGAACATAAAAGTATCCTGAAAATCCTCAGGATTAAAATTTCTTCCTACTCCCGCACTTATTTCCATACTGAAATTATCACTTCGCGTTACCCATTTATTCCCAACACCCAATCCTAATGCGATAGTACCGTAATCATTGTTTCGCACCCCAAGATTGTTATCAGGAACTAGATCTTCACCGGTATAATAGAGGCCAAATGCCTCGGTAAAGAATCCACTTCTGGGAGCATAGCCAAAATAAGCCCTAAGGTTTGGTCCAATACCAAAATTCCCATTATAATCAGTGGCGTCGTCATCAAAATACAGTGTTCCGCCTATACTGGTATCCTCATTGAAAAAGTATTCATAAGACCCTTCGACTGTGCTACTTGCCAAAAACAGACCAATATTGAACTTGAGCTCATTATCGTTATTGAGATTGGGATAGGCTTGTGCATTTGCAAGGGCGGTGCCCAACAATGCGATTATAAGAAAATGCTTTTTCATTACTTTAAGTATTGCTGTTCCTGATTAGAAACAAATCCCGTTCCAAAGTGGTAAAAGTAATTATGAATTATTGATTTGGAACTAATGATAATGGATTTCTGATAAGCGGGTGAACATCTTAACAAACAAAAAAACATTCGCTATTTTTAGGCCAAATTTGAAAAGTGAAAATAGTCTCATATAACGTAAATGGCGTTCGGGCTGCGATGAATAAGGGTTTTTTGGATTGGTTGAAGGCCACCGACCCCGATGTGATATGCCTGCAGGAAATCAAGGCCATGAAAGAACAACTGGACCTCTCATTGTTCGAAGAAGCAGGCTATTGCAACAACTTTTGGTACAGCGCCCAAAAGAAGGGGTATAGCGGGGTCGCCATATTATCCAAAAGCAAACCCGATCATGTGGAATATGGTACTGGGATAGATTATATGGATTTTGAGGGACGGAATCTGCGTGCCGATTTTAATGGGGTTTCCATTATGAGTCTCTATTTGCCTTCTGGTACTAATATGGCGCGTTTGGATTTTAAATTAAAGTACATGGCCGAGTTTCAAAAATATGTTGATAATTTAAGGAAGGAACATCCTAATTTGATCATCCTAGGGGACTACAACATCTGCCATGAGGCTATTGATATTCATGATCCCGTTCGCAACAAGAAAGTATCCGGATTCTTACCTGTTGAACGGGAATGGATCGGTAATTTCATAAAAAGCGGATTCATTGACAGTTTTAGGCATCTGAACAAAGAACCCCATAATTATACCTGGTGGAGTTACCGTGCCAATGCCAGAAACAATAATAAGGGTTGGCGATTGGATTATGGGATGGTGAGTGAACCGCTTGAAAGTAGATTGAAGCGTTCCGTTATTTTATCTGATGCCAAGCACAGTGATCATTGCCCTATTTTGGTCGAATTGGGATAAGTGTAATTAAGATAATCCTTTGAGACAATATATTTGTAATATTGCAATCTAAAAATTAGAGCAATAGTAGTTGAATGATCTATACTAAGTTACCACATACGGATATAGAAGTAAGTAAAATTTGTTTGGGAACCATGACCTGGGGCAATCAGAATACGGAGGCTGAAGGTCATGAACAAATGGATTACGCTGTAGATAAAGGCATCAATTTCTTCGACACTGCGGAATTATACCCCATTCCTGCACACCCAGACCGGTATGCCCATACCGAAATAATTATAGGTAACTGGTTAAAGAAGAACAAAAATCGCGATCAAATAGTTTTAGCTACCAAAATTGCAGGCAATGATGATTTTGCCAAATTTATTCGAACTACCGGATTTACCAGGGAGGCAATTCTAGGAGCAGTTGAAGGCAGTTTGGAACGCTTACAGACCGACTATATAGACCTTTATCAATTACATTGGCCCGAACGGTCTACCAATTATTTTGGGCAAAGAGGATATAATCATGATGTAACGGACCATTGGGAAGATAATTTTCATCAAGTGCTGGAGACTTTTAGGGACTTGATCAGGGAAGGAAAAATAAGACAGGTAGGAATTTCAAATGAAACACCTTGGGGAACCATGCGCTATCTTGAAGAAGGAAAGGTCCATGCAAGTTTGCCGAGGATGATAACCATACAAAACCCATATAGTCTGTTAAACCGATTATTTGAAACAGGGTTGGGTGAAATTGCCATTAGGGAACAAATAGGGTTGTTGGCTTATTCCCCACTGGGCTTTGGTGTATTGAGTGGGAAGTATTTAGGAGGCAAACTTCCCAGTAAATCCAGATTGGCGCTTTTTCCAAATTATAATAGGTACAAAAGTGATAATGCAACAAAGGCTACACAAAAGTATTCTGATCTTGCCCAAGAACATGGAATTTCCCTGGCCCAGATGGCTTTGGCATTTGTAAATTCAAGGCCCTTTGTCACCAGTAATATCATTGGTGCGACAACGATGGATCAACTCAAGGAAAATATAGGGAGTATTGATATTAAATTAAGTGATGCACTATTAAAAGGCATCAATGCCATTCACAATGAAATCCCTAATCCCTCACCCTAAATAAAACAATATGTATTTTCTAAGAATAGGATTTGGTCAGCTTGCTTTGATAATTGTGGTAGTATTGATTATTTTGGTCTTTGCCAGAATTATGAGAGATAAACGTTAACCGAACAAAGCACTGGCAACATCTTCGATTCTTGCCACTAGTTCTACTGTGATATTTGGGTTTTTTAGACTTATTTTATTGTTCTTCGAAACAAAAATGGTGTTGAATCCCAATTTTTCAGCTTCGAGAATGCGTTGTTCCACGCGTTGAACAGGACGAATTTCACCGGCCAATCCAATTTCAGCAGCAAAACAAATGCCTTTCTTGATGGGAATATCCGAATTGCTTGATAGTATAGCGGCAATAACAGCTAGATCAATAGCAGGATCATCTACCGAAATGCCACCTGTTATGTTCAGGAATACATCTTTTGCACCCAGTTTGAATCCGGCTCGTTTTTCCAACACCGCCAATAGCATATTCAATCGCTTAGCATTAAAACCTGTAGTTGAACGTTGGGGCGTACCATATACTGCTGTACTTACCAAGGCCTGAATCTCGATCATCAAAGGCCGCATACCTTCCACAGTTGAGGCAATAGCCGTTCCGCTGAGATCCTCATCGTATTTTGAAATCAAAATTTCAGACGGATTGTTCACTTCGCGCAAACCGCTTCCTTGCATTTCATAGATTCCTAGCTCTGCAGTTGAACCAAAACGGTTTTTTAGGGAACGAAGTATACGATATACGTAATTACGGTCGCCTTCAAACTGCAATACTGTATCTACCATATGTTCCAAGATTTTGGGTCCTGCTATAGATCCGTCTTTTGTAATATGACCTATAAGTATAACAGGGGTATTGGTTTCCTTGGCGAATTTGATCAGTTCGGCAGTACACTCCCTTATTTGTGAAATGCTTCCGGCTGCAGAATCTATATAATCTGAATGTAACGTTTGTATTGAGTCGATGACCACAATGTCGGGTTCCATAGTTGCAATCTGTTGAAATATACTTTGGGTTTTTGTTTCTGTCAGTATATAACAGTTTTCACCTTTAGGAAGAATACGGTCGGCCCTCATCTTTATCTGTTTCTGGCTTTCCTCTCCCGAAACATAGAGTGTGGTATAAGGTAAACTTAGTGCAATCTGAAGCAGAAGCGTACTCTTACCTACGCCTGGTTCCCCACCCAATAACACTAGCGAACCTGGAACAAGGCCTCCACCCAAAACCCTATTGAACTCTTGGTCATAAGTATTCAATCGCAGTTCTTTATCGGTACTTATTTCATTGACCCGTAATGGTTTCGTTGCTCTTTTAGAAGTATTCAAAGGGGTTTTCCAACCTTTTTTCTCCTCTTTCTGTATTACCTCTTCAACAACGGTGTTCCATTCCTTGCAGGCCGTACATTGTCCCACCCATTTGGCATATTGGGTGCCGCAGTTTTGACAAAAAAAAGCTGTTTTGGTTTTGGCCATTACCTTTGATTTGGTTCTGGCTAAAGATAAAGTAAACTTTTAAAAAAGTGTTCTGTTTATTTTTTTACAGGGCAAATTTTAGTAACCAAAGTCGGCCTTGAGAGCATCGATCTTTTCGAGTGCCATTTCTTTGGTCAAGAAGTCGATTTCATCCATACCAAAAGCCTTTTCGAAAGTTCGTAGTGCTTTTTTGGGTTCGCCTAATTGCTCGTAATACTCTCCTTCAAAATAAAACCCTAACATTGTATCTGGAAATTCGGCCTTACATAAATCCGATAAAGGTTTTAAGGATTCAACATCCTCTTTTTTTCGAGTACCCGCATAAATGGCCATAATGTCATTAAGGTCAACGGCTTTCTTGATCCCGAATAGGTCTTCTATAATTTTATACTTGTTTTCCAAATAATTGAATACTGGTCCTTCAGCGGTCAATATCTGCGTTTTGTATTCCTTAGGGCTAATGGGTTTGAACATACCAAAAATATTATCAAATGCCTTTCCTATACCATAGGTGGCTATTGAAATATGATCAGCACTAGGGTATTCATCAAAATAGTAATGGATATTCTCTTTACTCATGGCCTTAATGGCATTGTTCATTGCCATGATCCTTGGGGTTTGTTTGCTTTTTTCACCCTCAACTATCAATTGGTAGAAGATTTGCTGGTTCATAGCCTGCAATCTTGAAGGGACATTCGTCTCCATATCAGGGGCCAAAGCAGGTGAAATACTGATGTATGCGTTAAAAAGCGAATTGTCCTTGAACAACCAATAATTTTCAAAGTTAGCAGTGATGTCATAACCCACCACCATTTTAAATGGTGCCGTGCTATAATTCAAATCCAGATAGGGGATGATTTCCATGCCAAGGAATTCAAAAAATTTCCCTCCTTTTTCGGATGGTAGACCTGATACTTCATCAAATGCACAATCGTCCAAGCGAATACTTTGATTACTTTGATGAATACCAACGATTATAGACTCGGGCATTCCATGGAATCTACTATAAAATTTAGCCGTTGCCACCACTTGTTCGAATAGATAATCGGCATCCAGGACAACAATAAGAGGGTGTTTTTTTTCTTTATCGTATTCTTCAGGGAAATAGTAACTAACATCCCTTCTTTCTTGAAGTTTAAAGGATTCGAATATTTCTTTGGTTATTTGTGCATTTGATCCTAAACAAAAAAGAAATACCAAAAGGAAAAGAAAACGTTTCATAGAACAGTATTAAGGTAACAGAAGGTGTTACCGGTTTCTGTTCAATAACGGTAATAATAGAAAAGATATTGCCCCGAAAACCACGATGACAACGGTTTGAGAGATCCACATAATCCATCCGAAGGCATCGCCTGAGACCGCACTGATACCGAATATGGCCAATGCTTTGCTCACAGCGATAGGGTAGAGCCCAATGCCGCCATTGGTAGTTGTCATGGCAAAAGCGCCAGCAACAAAAGCAACCAATAATTGACTAATGGTAAGGTCAGCGGTTTCTAAGACAGTGTATTTAATAACCCAAAACATAGCTATATAGCACCCCCAAATGAACAGGGTGTGAAATACGAATGCCCATTTATTCTCCATTTTAAAAATACTCAACACCCCATCCAACAGGCCCTTTATAAAATCCTTGATTTTAATAGCGAACCTAGTAGAAGATTTTTTTATAAAGAGGATGAAAACAAGTGTCCCAACGAGTAAAGCGAACAATGCTAATAAAATGCTATTATATTCGAAACCACGGTTTTGAAGAAATTCAATAATGATATCCGTCTGTAAAACAAGGGCTGTCGAAATAATGATCAAAAGCATGATGACATCGATGACCCTTTCGGTCACAATCGTACCAAAGCCTTTTTCGAAGGGGACATCTTCATAAGTTGCCAGAGCTGTGGCACGTAAAATCTCACCCGACCTTGGAATACCTAGATTGGTTAGATAGGACATAAGGATAATGACAAGATTATTACTCAGTTTCGGTTGATATCCTAAGGGTTTTAACAGATAATTCCATCGTATGGCCCTTGAGATATAGGCCAATGCACCAAAGAGTATAGATAATACTACCCAGAGGGGGTCGGCTTCCGTAATGTGGTAGATTATCTGTTCCCTATCGGATACAGAGGTTGAACTATACCAGTACCAAACCAAAAAAACTCCCAAGGCAATTGGGAGTATGGTTTTTAATGTTTTTTTAAAAGGAGTCGTCAAAAAATCAGTTTAACAAATTGGTATGTTCATTCGGAAAAACCAAAGCTGGGTTAAATTTCTTAGCTTCTTCAATATCCATCCTAGCATAGGTAATCAAGATCAAAATATCGCCTACAGCCACTTTTCGGGCGGCAGCACCATTTAAGGTAAGTTCCCCACTTCCTCTAGGTCCGGGAATACAATAAGTCTCTAAGCGTTCACCATTGTTGTTATTGACAATCTGGACTTTTTCACCTTGTATAATGTTGGCTGCATCCATCAAATCCTCATCTATGGTTATACTACCAATATAATTGAGGTCAGCGCCGGTAACTTTTACACGGTGAATTTTAGATTTTACAACTTCTATTTGCATGGGACAAAGTTAGTTAATTAAGGGCTATGTTATCAATTAGTCGTACACCTTCGGCATAAACGGCAATAAACGCCCTATATTTTTTGTTTTTATATTTTTTTATAATTGGTTTTAATGTTTTGGCCTGGGTAATCTCTATATATTCAAGTTCCAATTCTGGATGTTTCTTAAATTGCTTTACTACCCAATCCTTAACATGCATAGCACTTTTCGTGCCAAATAATCTTTTGGCAGATATTAGGGTTTTGTATATAAATGCCGCCTCATTTCGCATTTTTTTTGATAACCTTTCGTTTCTGGAGCTAAAGGCCAATCCGTTAGCTTCCCTGACGATTGGGCAACCAATTATTTCAACGGGTATTTTTCTGATTTCCGTAAGTTTTCTGATAATTTGAAGTTGTTGAAAGTCTTTCTCCCCGAAGTAGGCTTTGTCAGGTTTGATTAGTGTCAATAAAGATTCAACAATTGTACCAACACCATTAAAATGACCAGCTCTAAAGGCTCCTTCCATTACATGTTCCAATCCGCCAAAATCATAATTGATCGATTTTATTTCTTTGGAATACATCTCTTCAATACTTGGTGCAAACACAACAATGTCCTCGGAGATACTCTCCAAGACTTTCATATCCGCTTCTAAAGACTGTGGATACTTTTCCAGATCATCTGTATTATTGAATTGGGTCGGATTGACAAAAATACTGACCACGACATAATGGTTTTCCTGAATCGCCCTACTTACCAATGCTGCATGGCCTATATGTAAGGCACCCATGGTAGGGATTAGTCCAAGACTTTCGTTTGTTTTCAAAGTGGATAGATATCCGTTTAATTGTTCCCTGGTTTGGATCAGCAACATATGATTCATTTAAAAGCGAGCAAACTTACTATAAATACTGCTAATCTGCATAATTTTTGTAATTTTGCAGCTACCTTTGCAGGATAAATAAAATATTGCTTTTATGAATGGTAAAAAGATATTGTTTGTATCTTCAGAATTAGTCCCCTACCTACCAGAGAACAAAGTTTCCTTAATGTCATATGAAACCCCTAGAATGGTCAACAGCAATGGTGGCCAAATTCGGATATTCATGCCAAGATATGGGAATATAAATGAGCGTAGGCATCAACTTCATGAAGTTATACGTTTATCGGGGATGAATCTTGTCATTAATGATATGGATATGCCTTTGATCATAAAAGTGGCCTCAATACCTAAAGAGCGTATTCAAGTGTACTTTATTGATAATGAGGAGTATTTTAAAAGAAAGGCAACTTTTACCGATGCCGATGGCAATCTTTTTGAGGATAACGACCAGAGGGCCATCTTCTTTGCAAAAGGGGTAGTTGAAACCGTTAAAAAATTGAATTGGTCTCCTGATATTATCCATGTTCATGGTTGGTTGGCCTCGCTTTTACCTTTATACCTCAAGAAATACTATGCCGATGAACCCTTGTTCGCCGATAGTAAAATCGTAACATCGGTTTATGGTCAAGGATTTGAAGGTGAACTTGATAAGGACATGATCAAGAAAATAGCGTTTGACGGTGTTCCTGAAGAAAGTATTAGTGTTCTTAAATCCCCCAACTATAATAATTTGTTAAAAGTAGCGGTAGATTTTTCCGATGCTGTTATTTTAGCCGAGGAAGAAATTCCCGAAGGCTTATTAAATCATATTTCCAACCTAGAAAAACCCGTGTTGCCTTATGTGTCTTTGCAAGAATTTGAAGAAGCATATGCCAATTTTTATAACACTGAAGTTTTAAAATAATCCAAATGAGTTTTTTTAAGAGATTCAACTTGCCTGTGCTTACAGGTATTTTACTTGTTGTTGCATTTGTTTCCTGTGATGAGGATCTAACAACAACTATTGGTGCTGAAGTAATTGGTGGTGAACCTTTCAAAACAGACAAAGCGGTTTTTGATGTTTTTGCATATAACAGTAAAATCGATGCGGTTAGAACCAACCAGTTACCAATTTACCAATTAGGGGTTTATAATGACCCTATTTATGGCAGAACAGAAGCGAATATCACCACACAATTGTTGTTGTCTTCCGTACGACCTAATTTTGGGGCGTTTTCACAGGAAGATGAGGATAATTGGGACAATGATAACAATATTAGTACAATTCCTGAGGTTGAAACTGTTGATTCGGTTTATTTATATATCCCATATTTAAAGAATCCGAGGGGTGATAGGGATGGTGATGGGGTTGCAGATGAATTCGACATTGACCCTGAAGATGCTAATAGTGATACTGATGGAGATGGTTTTACAGACAATGAGGAGCGGGCAAATGGCACGAACCCTTTGGTAGAAGACTCGATAACAGATGATGGTTTCATTGCGAATAACTTTGCAAAAGAGGTTGATATAGATAGTATTTATGTCAACAATGAAATTTTTACGAATACTATTGAAACATCTTTTCGTTTAAAAGTAGAACGTTCAACTTTTTTTTTAAGGGATTTGGATCCCGACACGAATTTTCAGGAAGCCCAAGAGTATTACTCAACACAACAGTTTTCCCCGGACTTTGTTTCTGATGTTTTGTTCGAAGGGGATTATTCCATCAGCAATTCGCAGTTCCTATTAGAGCAAAATGATGATACCTCAACTTTGGATATTGATGAATCCCTACAAAGAACCATATTGGATCCAGGGATAAGAGTACCATTGGACATTGCCTTTTTTCAAGAGAATATAATAAATAAAGAAGGATCCACAGAGTTGTTGAGCCAAGGGAATTTCAATGATTTCGTTAGAGGTATACATCTTTCCACTTCGGTGATTTCCGATGAGGTTATGATGCTTTTGGATATGAAGGATGCAGCTATCACGATTTATTACCACTATGATAGTGTAGACACCAATAATACCCAAAGTGATACTTCAGATGATGAAATTGTGTCTCGGAATGCCCAATTTGTCCTAACATCATTAAGAGAACAAAATGGTTTTGTAAGCGGGAATGCCATTAATACCTTCAATGATGAAATTTACCCGGCAACTATCGGCAATGCTTTAGTTACAGGCGGAAATGCCCCAAAATTATATCTTAAAGGAGGATCGGGTACCTTTACCGAAATAAAGTTGTTTGCGGAAGATGATGCTGAAGGTCAAGCTTTAATCGATCAAATAAAGGCTAATAATTGGATAATCAATGAAGCAAATCTTGTCTTTTATGTTGATCGCGAAACGCTTGATCCTGAAGGGGATGTTTTGGAACCAACCCGATTATATCTATTCAATACCGATGACAATTTGCCCTTGTTCAACAGAAATACCGATGTTTCGAATGAGACAGCAATCCCCCTATTAAGTGCTTTCCCTAATTATGATGGCATTATTGATAGATCATCGGATGGTAAAGGTGAAAAATATACGGTAAGAATTACCGAACATATCAATAATATATTGATAAGGGATTTGAACAATAGCCCATTGGGACTTACATTGACCCCTGATATCGAGTTTATTGGAATAAATGAAGCAATGATGGCCGATGGCAATAAAACCGATATACCTGTTGCACAGTCTTTAAACCCTTTAGGAACAGTGCTTTTAGGTGGAGTGCCTGAGCATGGCGATAAAAAGCTAAAACTCGAAATATTCTATACCGAGGCAAATTAGTTTCTTCGAGTAAAACCTAATTTCCCCCTATAAAGATATAAGACCTATTTTTTTGTGGTAATATACCACTTAAAGATTTTTGTCGTTTTACATCTAAAAGTTTAAATGATTTTCAACTTTAACTGTAAATTTGTGCCAATCCGAATAAAGGACAAACTAACAAACAACATTTTATGTGTGGAATAGTAGGTTATATAGGACATAGAGATGCATATCCAATAATTGTGAAGGGTCTTCAGCGCCTGGAATATAGGGGTTATGATAGTGCAGGTATTGCGCTTTTTGATGGCAATGAAATCAACCTTTCAAAAACCAAAGGAAAAGTTGAGGACTTAAAGAACAAGTCTAAAGCCTCCATTTCCTTGAACGGTACGCTAGGAATTGGTCATACCCGTTGGGCCACTCATGGCATTCCCAATGATATAAACTCACACCCACATTACTCAAACTCCGGGGATTTGGTAATAATCCATAACGGGATTATTGAGAATTATGAATCCCTTAAACAGGCATTAACAAAACGGGGGTACACTTTTACATCAGATACTGATACCGAGGTTTTGGTAAATTTGATCGAGGAGGTTCAGAAAACCGAAGGGGTTATGTTGGGCCAAGCGGTTCAAATTGCACTTAATCAGGCTATAGGAGCGTATGCCATTGCGGTTTTTGATAAGAAAAAACCAGATGAGATAGTAGTCGCCAAATTGGGGAGCCCTTTGGCTATTGGAATTGGGGATAATGAGTTTTTCATTGCTTCAGATGCCTCACCATTTATTGAATTTACAAATAACGCCGTTTATCTTGAAGATGAGGAAATGGCCATTGTAAGGTTGGGCAAAGAAATTAAATTGAGAAAAATTAAGGATGATGCCATCGCCTATCCCAATATTTTGGAACTTCAAATGAATCTGGAAGAAATAGAAAAGGGCGGTTATGATCATTTTATGCTAAAGGAGATTTATGAGCAGCCTAGGGCCATTTTGGACACCTATCGTGGTCGATTGTTGGCGGATCAGGGATTGATAAAAATGGCAGGGATTGATCAACACTTGGAAAAATTCCTGAATGCAAATAGAATAATCATCGTCGCATGCGGTACTTCTTGGCATGCTGGTTTGGTTGCGGAGTATATTTTTGAGGATTTGGCACGAATTCCGGTCGAAGTTGAATATGCCTCAGAATTTAGATATAGGAATCCTGTGATTACAGATAAGGATATTTTAATTGCAATTTCGCAATCGGGGGAAACAGCCGATACCTTGGCTGCCATAAAACTGGCCAAGGAAAAAGGGGCATTTGTCTTTGGGGTTTGTAATGTCGTGGGATCCTCAATTTCAAGAGAAACCCATACCGGGGCATATACACACGCAGGTCCCGAGATCGGAGTGGCTTCAACAAAAGCCTTTACCACACAGATTACGGTCCTTACCTTAATGGCACTAAAATTGGCTAAGGAAAAAGGTGAGTTTTCCGAATCTAAATTCCATGAATTTTTAACCGAACTGGAAACAATTCCCACTAAGGTTGAAAAAGCATTGGAATCGAATACCCTGGTTGAGATTATCGCAGATGTATATAAGGATTCCCCTAATTGTCTTTATCTAGGAAGAGGATATAATTTTCCCGTGGCCCTTGAGGGTGCTTTAAAGCTTAAGGAGATTAGTTATATCCATGCGGAAGGGTACCCTGCCGCGGAAATGAAGCATGGCCCTATTGCACTGATTGATGAGCAAATGCCAGTAATCGTAATTGCGACCAAAAAGGGGCATTATGAAAAGGTGGTCAGTAATATCCAGGAAATAAAATCACGTAAGGGAAAAATCATTGCAATCGTTACCGAAGGTGATGAACAAGTCACCAAATTGGCCGATCATGTGGTTGAAATACCAGAAACTCTGGAAAGTCTCTCACCACTATTGACAACAATTCCTTTGCAATTGCTTTCCTATCATATTGCTGTGATGCGAGGGTGTAATGTAGATCAGCCTAGAAATTTGGCAAAATCCGTTACCGTAGAGTAGTTTTAATTCAAAAAAATAATTTTATAAGACCATGATGCTCATCATGGTCTTTTTTGTTTAATATTAGAGATTACGCATTATATTGGCCAAATCTTTGATGAAATAGTATTATACGGGCCTAATTTTTTTAATTTTTTATTATCAATTTAAAAAATTCTGTATCTTGGCCTCGAACTAATTTAACTCAAACTAGAATGAGAACGATACTTTTTTTATCCTTGTTAATGCTTGGTGCTTTTACCAATGCACAGACAATAGTCACAGGAAATATTGTTGATCAGAACAATGAAGCTGTGCCGGGAGCTAATGTAATTATTGTCGGAAAGGCAATAGGTGCAGTATCCGATTTTGATGGTAATTTTACTTTACAAACTTCTGAAACTCCCCCATTTCAATTAAAAATAACGAGCATTGGCTATTCCGATGCATTTGCTGAGGTAGCATCGAACAATCAGAACATTAACATTGTACTTAACGAGGCATCGACAATTCTTGATGAAATCGTTATTTCAGCCTCAAGAACTCCCGAACGTTTGTTCGAATCCCCCGTTTCGGTAGAACGCTTTGGCTTAAAGGAAATTCAGAATACAGCCGCTGCAACTTTTTACGGAGGTCTTGAAAATTTGAAAGGTGTTGATATCAATACCAATAGTTTAACCTTTCAATCAATTAATACCAGAGGATTTGCAAGTTTTGCCAATACCCGTTTTATGCAATTGGTAGATGGCATGGATAACTCTTCCCCTGCTTTGAACTTTGTTTTAGGTAACCTGGTTGGGATGAACGATTTGGATGTGCTGAGCGTTGAGATTCTTCCTGGGGCATCTTCGGCCTTATATGGTGCGAATGCCTTTAATGGTATTTTATTCATGCGAAGTAAGAACCCATTTGATTACCAGGGAATCAGTGCGTATTTCAAAACAGGAATCACCTCCCAAGAGGCCGCTGGTGATAATGAGTATTATGATATAGGTATTCGTGCAGCCCATGCTTTTAGCGATAAGTTGGCGGTGAAGGCCAATTTTACCTTTATGGAAGGAACTGACTGGCATGCTGTAAATGAAGAAGATTTGAATAACCCAGGAGCTACTAGGGCCAACCCGGCCTACGAAGGGCTCAACGTTTATGGTGATGAGGTTTCCGGAGTATTGAATTTTGATGCCCTGGCCGGATTACCTTCGGGCACCTTGGGATCTGCATTGGTTTCAAGGACTGGATATGCCGAACGCGATTTGACCACCTATGACGCGCAAAGTGTAAAGTTTGATGGAGCCATTCATTATAGACCTTTTGCCGATGATTTTGAGATTATCTATAATGGTAGAATAGGCCGTGGGTCCACTATTTATCAAGGAGCAAATAGATATTATATAGACGATTTTTCCTTGCAACAACATAAGATCGAGTTTAAAAATGACAACTTTTTTGTGAGGGGTTATATCACCTCCGAGAATGCCGGTAATTCGTATGACACCCGTTTTGCGGCTATCAATATCAATAGAAGATGGAAAAGAGATCTTCCTAATCCGGATGACCCGAGTGAGGCTTCTTGGTTTGGGGATTATGCCGAAACCTATATTGGTGCTAAATTAGGAGTAGGCACTGGAATCCAGTTGGATGATGCTACTGCACACGCTGCAGCAAGGGCAGCTGCCGATACCGGTAGGTTAATTCCTGGTACCCCTGCATTTCAAAGTGCGTTCAACTCTGTAATTGCGGATGGTGATTTAACCACAGGTGCTCGCTTTATTGATAATACCAAGCTAAGACATGTTGACGCTAATTATAATTTGAGTTATTTAACAAGTGATTTCGCCGACATTCAGGTAGGGGGTTCTTATCGTGAATACGAACTAAATTCAAGTGGTACCATCTTTACGGATACCGATGGGCCAATACCATATCAGGAATATGGTCTTTATACCCAAATCCAAAAGAAATTCATGGATGAACGCATCAAGTTCACAGGATCGGTTCGTTATGACAAGAACGAGCTGTTCGACGGCTTTGTTTCTCCCAGGGCTTCATTGACTTATACTGTTGGTGAAAGAAGGAACCACAATTTTAGGGGTTCTTTCCAAACAGGTTTTAGAAATCCGACCACTCAAGATTTATATATTGGCTTGAATGCAGGACGGGCGTTATTGGTCGGTTCAGCTGAGGATAATCTTGATCGTTATGTAATCAACGTTCCAGTTTCTACCAATGGAGAGGCCGTCGTTGGATCAAATACCGTGACCCTTACTGGTAGGGATGCGTACGAGAATGCATTTTCACAAAGTTCAGTGGTAGCTGGTGCTCCTGAGGCTGTTAATACACCTTTGGTAAAACCAGAGAAAGTCACTGCATTGGAACTGGGATATAGAGGACAAATAGGTAAAGTTGTTATTGATGTAAGTGGATATTATAATGATTATGAGGATTTTATATCCCAAAAAATTGTACTTGCCCCTAAGTATGGCCAAGCAGGTGATGGCGCCTTGTCCTTATTGGCATTGCAGAATGGTGATTTTCAGCCTTTCAACGCCTATACCAACTCCCTTGCTGATATAACCTCATATGGGGTTACTGCTGGCGTTGAGGCCAAGGTGTTGGGTAATTTTGATTTAGGGGTTAACTACACCTTTGCTGATTTCGATTTTGACCAAGCCTCGGATCCAGATTTTCAACCTCAATTCAACACTCCAAAACATAAGATAAAAGCTTCATTTGGCAATACCGCCTTGTTTGAGAATTTTGGTTTTAATATTAACTATAGATGGAGTGACGAGTTCTTATGGCAAAACTCATTTGCTACAGGTCAAATACCGTCGTATAGTGTATTGGATGCACAGGTAAATTATGCCGTGCCGAGTATAAAATCGGTATTTAAACTAGGTGCTTCCAATATGTTGGGAGATGAATACTTTACTGCGGTAGGTACAGGATTCATAGGTTCTCAATATTACTTGTCTTGGACCATAAACAACTAGATTAAAGTATATAATCAATATTGTAAAAGACGCTTGATCAAGCGTCTTTTTTCTTTTTGAAAAAAGGAGTAAAAAGCATTTCAATTTAAAGTTGAATAACATATCTTTGCAGCCTGAAAAACAAAGGATATATCGTCCTGTTTTTTAAAGTTTAAAAAACGATAACATAAACACGTTAGTAATGTCGAAAATTACAGGTAAAGTTTCCCAGATCATTGGGCCGGTTATAGATGTAGAATTTCAATCGAAATCGGATCTTCCCAAAATCTTCGATTCTCTTGAAATTAAAAGAGAAGATGGTTCCATTTTGGTTTTGGAAGTTCAATCACATATTGGTGAGAACACCGTAAAAACTATTGCTATGGATTCTACTGATGGTTTAAGTAGAGGCGTAGAGGTGGTTGCCACCGGCAATGCTATTCAAATGCCAATTGGCGATGATATTTACGGACGTTTGTTCAATGTAATTGGTGATGCTATCGATGGTATTGGTGATTTGCCCAAAGCAGGCAAAGATGGTTTGCCCATTCACCGTGATCCACCCAAATTTGAAAATCTTTCGACATCCACTGAAGTACTTTTTACAGGAATCAAGGTTATTGATTTGATTGAACCTTATGCTAAAGGAGGTAAAATTGGTTTGTTTGGTGGGGCAGGTGTTGGTAAAACCGTTTTGATCCAGGAATTGATCAATAACATCGCAAAAGGCCACGGTGGACTTTCAGTTTTCGCAGGTGTTGGGGAACGTACCCGTGAAGGGAACGATTTGCTTCGTGAAATGTTGGAATCAGGTATTATTAAATATGGCGATGACTTTTTGCATTCGATGGAAGAAGGCGGATGGGACTTGACGAAAGTTGATAAAAAGGCAATGAAAGAGTCTAAAGCTACTTTTGTTTTCGGACAAATGAATGAACCTCCCGGAGCACGTGCCCGTGTTGCACTTTCCGGTTTGACTATTGCAGAATATTTCCGCGATGGTTCAGGAGAAGGCCAAGGTAAGGACGTTTTATTTTTCATAGATAACATTTTCCGTTTTACACAAGCAGGTTCAGAGGTTTCTGCACTATTGGGGCGTATGCCATCGGCCGTAGGTTACCAACCAACCTTGGCGACTGAAATGGGTGCCATGCAAGAACGCATTACATCAACCAAAAGAGGATCTATTACATCGGTACAGGCGGTTTACGTACCTGCAGATGATTTAACGGATCCGGCACCGGCAACAACATTTGCGCACTTGGATGCAACTACGGTATTGTCCCGTAAAATTGCTGAGCTTGGTATTTACCCGGCAGTGGATCCGTTGGATTCCACTTCCAGGATTTTGACACCGGAGATTTTGGGTAAAGATCATTATGCATGTGCCCAAAGAGTTAAGGAGTTATTACAACACTACAAAGAATTACAGGATATTATTGCTATTTTGGGGATGGAAGAATTGTCTGAAGAGGATAAATTGGCTGTTGGTAGGGCCAGGCGAGTACAACGTTTCCTTTCGCAACCTTTCCATGTAGCTGAGCAGTTTACCGGCATCCCTGGTGTATTGGTTGATATAAAAGAAACAATGAAAGGTTTTAACATGATTATGGATGGTGAATTGGATCACTTACCAGAATCGGCCTTTAACCTTAAAGGAACCATCGAAGAAGCTATAGAGGCTGGAGAGAAAATGTTGGCAGAAGCCTAAATGAGTAAGCGGTACTCAATTTTAAGTTGGCCAAACGCTGCTGAATTCTGAGCACTGAATATTGATAAAATTATGTATTTAGAAATTGTATCACCGGAAGCCACATTATTCGCAGGCGAAGTAACATCAGTCACTGTTCCTGGTATCAATGGGGAATTTCAAATGTTGAAAGATCACGCTCCCATAGTTTCCTTACTACAGAATGGAAAAGTGATCGTGGACGGCGATATCACCATTGAAGAAGAATACGAAAGCAAGTTCACCAAAGATGCCAAAGGCAGAACGGTACTGGCAATTACAAGCGGTACTGTTGAATTGAACGATAATAAATTAATCGTATTGGCTGATTAACAATCGGTGCACCCATAAATTAATAAAATGTCTCTTTTAAGAGACATTTTTTATTCTTGGAATTCCAGGATATCACTAGGTTGACAATCGAGTGCCTTACAGATAGCTTCCAATGTCGAAAAACGAATTGCCTTTGCTTTCCCTGATTTAAGTATAGATAGATTTGCTTTTGTTATACCAATGATTTCGGCCAGATCCTTACTTTTCATCTTTCGTTTGGCCAACATTACATCAAGGTTTACAATAATCGGCATAACTATATGGTTAGGTCATTTTCGGATTTGATCAAAGAACCCTTCGCAATTAATTCGGAAAGAATCAACATGAATATTGCCAATATTAACAACGGAAACCATTTTGCCAATATACCCATTATATACCCAATTCTTTTGCCAAGTGTATACGCTAAGGATGTTGCTTCTTCTTGATTAATGAGAGAGAAAAAATATGATAAATTTAATATGAAATCGATTCCAAGAAGGGTGACGGTAAAAATACATATCCCTTTTCCTATTGAATTCAATGATTTTGCATTTTCTTTTGAAAAAACTTCCCTTTTGGAAAAATCATTCGCTATAACCCATAATTTTAACAAATAGAAAATAAAGTAGGCCAAGGCTATACTTGTTATCAATACCAATACTATGAACCATGCATCCGAGAACTGTTCTGGAAGCCTTATCCCAATAATCTGTTTTGAGTTAAAACTTCCTTGTGAAAGATAAACTGCTAGTTGGCCAAAGGTTAATAAAAATTGGATTCCTACTAGAAAAATAAAACTTGCAGTTAACCATTTAAATAAACTTGAAAGAGATATCATAATTTTTAAATATTATTGTTTATCGATAACAAATATAAATAAATTATTGAAAAACAATAATAAAATATCAAAAAATAATAAAATTCTAAATTTTGAGAACAACCAATTCCCAGGTTTTCCCTTCTGACTTGTGGGTTTTTAAATGCTCAAAACCAATGGCATGATGAGCTTTTAGGGATCGTAGGTTATTTGTATCCACTTCGGTAACAATGGCTTCGAATTCGGTACCCAATGCCTGTACCATTTTTTGATAAAGCATTCTGAATAATCCTTTATTGCGATAGGCTTTATCGATACA
>JAHHKH010000392.1 GCA_018679695.1 Maribacter sp. | reverse complement strand
TAGTAATAGTGCATTAGTTTATATGCTTTTGTTGCAATACCATAATGTCTTTTTACAGCATGCTCGGCGGGGTATTCATAGTAATGGTAATAAACGGCTTCACGGTTCCATTTTCCGTGGTCCTTTTTGAATAAAGGAACCAAAGATTCCCCTTGCATGTCCTTGGGTGAAATAATCCCTGCAATCTCTAGAAAGGTCTGGGCGAAATCCAGATTCTGTACCATTTCATCTTCGGTAGTGCCCGGAGTAATTACGTTGGGCCATTTGACCAATAGAGGGGTTTTAAACGATTCGTCATACATAAACCGTTTATCGAACCAACCGTGCTCGCCCAAATAAAATCCTTGATCTGAGGTATAAACGACTATAGTGTTTTCCGAGAGCTCTTTAGCATCCAAATAATTCAGTAGACGACCTACATTCTCATCTACCGCAGCAATCGTACCCAAATAGTCCTGCATATAACGCTGGTATTTCCACACCATCAGGGTAGAGTCGTTCATTAAGGGATAGGCCATTTTAAAATCCTCGTTTATAGGATCATATACTGCATCCCACGCCGCTTTTTGTGCCGGATTCATTTTTTCCAATGGATCGAACAATTTTTGGTCAGCAATATGTAATTCTTCAATGACATCAGGGCGCACCTTGTTATCATAATTCAGTACCATATGTTCCAGGATATTCATCTCCGCAGTTTTGGCAGCTTCACCGCGGGTAGCATAGTCATCGAACAAAGTTTTGGGCAATGGGAATTCTTTTTGTGTATACTCTTTATAATGACGCTCGGCGGGTAACCATGACCTATGGGGAGCTTTGTGCAGATACATCAACAGAAAGGGTTGCTCCAGGTTTCTTCTTTCCGAAAGCCAATCCAAGGTCAAGTCGGTGATAATATCGGTTACGTAGCCCGTGATTGTAGTATCCCCTTTAGAGGTATTGAACGTAGGGTTATAGTAATCCCCTTGGCCAGGAAGGATTTTAAACTCGTCAAAACCTTTGGGGTTATTGCCAAAATGCAATTTCCCGAACATGGCTGTCTGATAGCCTGAACTTTTTAAGAGCTGCGGAAAAGTAATATTGGTGGTATCAAAAGGGGAGAGGTTGTCTATTTTTCCATTAATGTGTGAGTGTTTCCCAGTAAGAATCACCGCCCGTGAAGGTGCACAGATACTATTGGTTACACTGGCATTTGTAAATAGCATACCCTCCTTGGCAATCCTATCAATATTCGGGGTTTGGATCAATTGGTCATTATAGGCACTTATGGCCTGATAGGCATGGTCGTCAGACATGATGAAAACAATATTCGGTTTTTGGGACTTACGATTGCCTCTTTTATCATTTTCACATGAAATAAAAAGGAGACAGCCTATTAGCGCGAAACCAAGGGTGTTGATTTTCATTGAATTTAGGTTGTTAGGTCTTGATCAAATGTATTGAATTAAAGCCAAAACACTATGGCGTACTCGGGTATTTGGCCAGCACTTTTTGAAACTGGTCATGAATTTCTCGTACTGTTTTTGGCTGCACATCGGTATTCAAGGGATTTTGTTCCGTTATGTCATTTTCCAGATTGTAGAATTCCCCGTTTTCATACAATTTCCATTTTGTGTTTTGCACATAACGTCGGGGGCTGAAATTTCCCCAATGGGGTTCATAATGACAGAAAATCCATTGCCTTGCTTCCGAGTCATCTCCGAGAAGTTGTGGGTAAAAACTATGACCATCGGTTAATGTCGAATCCAATTTACTTTGTGTAGCAGCCTCCAAAACGGTGGGCAGAAAATCGGTAAAGTCGATGAGATTCCCATTAATGCTTTCTTTTTTGATTTTCCCATCCCAAAAGGCTATCAAAGGTACATGTGTGCCTGCATCGCTGGTATAACCCTTATTTCCTCTAATGGTTTTACCATCATTGGCGGAAGTGACATCGCGATCGGTACCATTATCGCCAACAAAAAGTAGTAAGGTATTGTCTTGTATACCCAATTCCTCAACTTTTGTTCTTATTCGACCAACAAGTTTATCCATATAATGCACCATCTCACCAAAATATGCAGTATCGTTTACTTTTAATGTAGGATCGAAAGACTTGAATTTTTCATTATCCGGGGTAGGCACAAAAGGGTCATGTGTGAGTACCATGGGATAATAAATGAAAAATGGATCTTCCTTGTTGTCGTCCATAAAGGTCTCAATCCTATCCACAAAAATATCGGGACCAAATTCATCCCCATATACTATTGTACCCGCTTTGGAACTTAAAGTAGGGTTCTTGTATCTTGATCCGCGATGGTCAATTTGCCAAAGGCAAAAGTCATCAAAACCTGCTTTTTCTGGCGTGGTCCCCTTTCTGTCCCCTGCTAACTGCTGTTGATTGGCATTACCAAATAGTTGCCATTTTCCTGCAACAAAGGTTTTATAGCCAGCCTCTTTCAGATAATGGGCAAAGGTCTTTTCATTGGGATCCAAGAGACCAAAACCAATATAATTGCGATGATTATACCTGCCCGTCATTAATTGTACCCTCGAGGGAGTGCAGAGGGGCGTGGAATAACAATGGTCAAATCGCATACCATCGCTGGCAAGTTGATCTAAGTTCGGTGTTTCATAACTTGAGCCCTTGTATGTACCTAAGGTCTCGAAACCAAGATCATCGGCCATTACAAGTATTATGTTGGGACTTTTGGACCTGACCGGTTCGGGTTTGGTCATTTCCTTGCAAGATACAGTGAGTAAGACTGCTGCTATTAAGGGACAAAAAAAGGTGCTATTCGCATAAATCCTAAGGGATCTGTACCCTTTGGGTGACTTTATTCCAATTAAGTTTGATATTTGGTCAAGTAAAAAAATCAATGCAATTTATTCACAGTTTTTCGTAGTGCTACCAAATTGGTCAATAATTTTTCCAAATGGTCTAAATGCAACATATTGGCGCCATCACTTTTCGCAATAGCTGGATCAAAGTGGGTTTCCATGAATAATCCATCGACTCCTGTTGCAATTCCGGCCCGGGCGATGGTCTCGATCATATCAGGTCTGCCACCGGTGACCCCTGAAGATTGGTTGGGTTGTTGTAATGAGTGGGTGACATCCAATACAACGGGTGCATAGGTTTTCATCGTTGGTATTCCCCTAAAATCAACAATCATATCCTGATAGCCGAACATGGTTCCCCGGTCGGTAATCATGACCTGCCCATTACCCGAATCGGTAACTTTTCTAACAGCATGCTGCATGCTTTCCGGGCTCATGAACTGGCCTTTTTTAAGGTTTATGACTTTACCCGTCTTAGCAGCGGCCACAACCAAATCGGTCTGTCGAACCAAAAAGGCAGGGATCTGCAGCACATCAACAAACTCGGCAGCCATTTGGGCATCCGATATCTCGTGAATATCGGTAACCGTTGGCACTTTAAAGGTTTCCGATACTTTACTTAAAATCTTTAAGGCCTTTTTATCCCCAATACCGGTAAATGAATCTACACGACTTCGATTTGCTTTTTTAAAGCTGCCTTTGAAGATAAGGGGGATTTCAAGATTGTCTGTAATAGTGATGATTTTTTCAGCGATACGCATCGCCATTTCCTCACCTTCTATGGCACAGGGTCCTGCCAGTAAAAAGAAATTGTTGCTGTTGGAATGCTTAATTTGTGGAATTAAATCCAGTTTCATGAATTCGTATTTAATACCGTAAAGATAGTAGTTTTTCAATCTTAACGATTCTTGCAGAACTCTCTCAAAATCAATTGAATAAGAATTAAGGTTCTTTTGTGATTAACTCTGAAAAATAGCAGTATCTTTGCGCGCTGAAAAAGCAGGGCTATTTAAAGATAAGTTATGTCAACAACAAAGAATATTGCGATTATCGCTCACGTAGATCACGGTAAAACTACTTTGGTAGATAAGATCATGCACCATTGTGAATTGTTCCGTGAGAATGAGAAAACTGGGGAATTGATTTTGGACAACAATGATTTGGAACGCGAACGTGGCATCACAATCGTTTCTAAAAATGTATCGGTTACCTATAAAGGATCAAAAATAAATATCATTGATACACCTGGTCACGCCGATTTTGGTGGTGAGGTTGAGCGCGTGCTGAATATGGCAGATGGTGTTCTTTTATTGGTCGATGCCTTTGAGGGCCCAATGCCCCAGACAAGATTCGTATTACAGAAAGCGATTGATCTTGGGCTAAAGCCTTGTGTGGTGATCAATAAGGTAGATAAGGAGAATTGTACTCCAGAGGAGGTGCATGAGAAAGTGTTCGATTTGATGTATGAATTGGGCGCCGAGGAATGGCAGTTAGACTTTCCTACGGTTTATGGCTCGGCCAAACACAATTGGATGAGTGATGATTGGAAGAACGAAACCGATTCCATTGAACCTTTATTGGATATGGTTATTGAGCATATTCCAACTTTTAGTGCCCAAGAAGGGACTACCCAAATGCTGATAACCTCTTTGGACTTCTCTTCTTTTACAGGAAGAATTGCTATCGGCAGGTTGCAACGTGGTAGTTTAAGGGAAGGTCAACACATATCATTGGTAAAGCGCGATGGCAGTATCGTAAAATCGAAGATAAAGGAACTTTTCACTTTCGAAGGTCTTGGTAGAATCAAGGTCAAGGAAGTGACCACTGGGGATATCTGTGCTATCGTTGGTTTGGAAGGATTTGAAATTGGGGACACCATTGCCGATTTGGAAAATCCGGAAGGCTTGAAAACGATTGCAATCGACGAACCCACAATGAGTATGCTGTTCACCATTAATGATAGTCCATTTTTTGGTCAAGATGGTAAATATGTCACTTCAAGACATATCAAGGAACGTTTGGAAAAGGAATTGGAAAAGAATTTGGCCTTACGTGTCGAAGAAACCGATAGTGCTGATAAATTTATGGTATATGGACGAGGAGTACTGCACCTATCTGTATTGATCGAGACCATGAGAAGGGAAGGTTATGAATTACAGATTGGCCAGCCTCAAGTGATCATTCGGGAATTTGATGGGGTCAAATGCGAACCTGTTGAACATTTGACCATTGATTTGCCTGAGGAAGTATCAGGTAAAGCCGTCGAAATGGTTTCTATACGTAAGGGTGAAATGACCAGTATGGAGGCCAAAGGAAACCGCATGATCTGCGAATTCATGATTCCATCAAGGGGTATTATCGGGTTGCGTAACCAATTGTTGACTGCAACAGCCGGAGAGGCCATAATGGCGCATCGATTTTTTGAGTATCAGCCCATGAAAGGTGATGTTCCGCAACGTCAAAACGGATCTTTGGTTTCAATGGAAAAGGGGAAGGCTATTCCTTATTCAATTGATAAATTACAAGATCGAGGTAAGTTTTTTGTGGATCCAGGGGAGGATATTTATGAAGGGCAGGTCATTGGTGAGAATTCACGTGGTGATGATATGACCATTAATATCACCAAGACGAAAAAATTATCGAATGTACGTTCTTCCGGGGCCGATGATAAGGCCAAGATCGTACCTGCCATAAAATTCTCTTTGGAGGAAGCCTTGGAATACATTCAAAAGGATGAATATGTTGAAGTGACCCCTAAGTTTTTACGTCTTCGTAAAATTCATTTGACCGAAGTGGATCGCAAGCGAAACAAAATTGCATAAGACAATTTCACATTAAAAAAGGCCCTAACATATGTTAAGGCCTTTTTATTTGGATTCTTTTTTATCAGTCCTTTGGCGCTTGATGCAATGCAGCTGCGGCAGCCCCAACAATACCTGCATAATTCTGTAATCCTGCGGCAATAACCGGAGTATCTATCGTGATATATTTTTTAAATTCGTCGAATTTTTTTGAAGTACCACCCCCAAGAATTATGAGGTCGGGAGAAATGATCAGATCAACCAATTTCAGAAAGGTGTTAAAACGCTTCCCCCATTGTTCATAAGACAAACCTTCCCGCTCCTTGGCAGAGGCAGCGGCCCATAATTCAATTTTTTTATATTTTTTGTATGGGATTTGTCCAAGTTCCATGTTTGGAATCAGTTCCCCATCTAAAAAGGCACCGCTTCCTAATCCTGTTCCTATGGTAATCATAAGTACAAAGCCATTTTTGCCTTTTCCAATTCCATAGTTCATCACAGCGTACCCTGCTGCATCGGCGTCGTTAATTACGGTTACCGGCAAACCCGTGTATTCGCTGAACAATTCACTGACATTGACATTCATCCACTTTTTGTGAAGGTTCCCTGGGGATTTACAAATCCCGTGTTTTATCACCGTAGGAAAACCAACACCAACAGGACCCTTATGGTCAAAATGTTTTACAAGTTCAACGACTACTTTTGCCATTTCCTTGGGTTTTCTGGACGGAGGCGTGGGAATACGGTGACGCTCTGTCAACAATTCCCCAGTAAGTGAGTTTACCAATGCTCCTTTTATTCCAGAGCCTCCTATATCAATACCAAGAACTACCATTGTTGTTTTTTAGATTTCAAGCGCAAAATAACGAAAAGATTTAGGAAAAGAAGCGATGTAGTATTAATTGGTGATTAATCGTTGGGTTCCACGTAATAATCAATGGAATTTAAGGAATGATCGGCATCGATAATATCCAGGATTTTGTCTATGGCTTTTCCAAAGCCAGTTAAAGTATTGTTTTGTTTGTTCTTTCCGAGGGCACTGGAGATGGTTTCATCGCGATTGCCAAACTTATAGCCTCCTTTTTTGACCCATAGAAGGTTCAACAAATGTTGCATGATCACATTGCCCAATTGATCTACGGATATTGCAATTTTCAATAAAAATTCTCCTATTCCTGTAAACCCTTTGGTAGAAAGGGAATGAAAAAATCCGTATATGAGCCCTAATGGTCCCGTTAAGATCATCAATACAATCGAGATGCAAAATAATAGTAGCCCAATAAACGGCTTTACCTTTTTATCGGATTTAGAATCTTGTTTTTTATGAATCATACCTATATAACGGCTATTTAAAGCTTATTATTTTTTCAAGGCTTCCTTGGGTAAATGCACAAATATGCTGAATAACAACGGGCGTTGATATTTTACACAGCCTTTTGTACCACTTCGAAAACTTTACTGCCATCACATTTCAGGGTTTTGGAAGGATACTTTAAAATCAATGCGTAATCATGGGTTGCCATAAGAATGGTTCTACCCGATTCGTTGATTACCTGAAGTACTTTCATTACTTCAACACTGGTTTGTGGATCAAGGTTACCTGTAGGTTCATCAGCCAAAATGAGTTCTGGATCGTTGAGTAGGGCCCTTGCTATGGCTATTCTTTGCTGTTCCCCTCCGGAAAGTTCGTGTGGAAACTTAAATCCTTTGGTTTTCATACCCACTTTATCAAGAACATCTGTAATCTGGGCATCCATCTTGCTTTGGTCTTTCCAACCAGTGGCTTTAAGAACAAATTGAAGATTTTTATTGATGTTTCGATCCGGGAGTAACTTAAAGTCCTGGAAAACAATTCCCAACTTGCGACGTAAGAACGGAATGTCATTTTCCTTAAGTTTCTTAAGGTCGAACCCAACAATTTCACCTTCGCCATGTTGCAATGGCAAATCCCCATAGAGGGTTTTCATAAAACTACTCTTACCACTGCCCGTCTTACCGATCAAGTATACAAATTCCCCTTTTTTTATGTCGAGGCTAACATCTTTCAATACCAAGTTTTCCTTTTGGAAAACAGCAACATCCTTCAATTTTAGAATAGACTCTGACATAAATGATTTGTTGATATAAAAGTAATAAGTTCTATCTGATTTCAAAGACAGCGCAAGTAAAATAATTTTCTTTGTTGGAACTACATTTTAAGTTGAGGATATACTTAGAAACGATATTTGCCGTTATTCTTTGTAATACATCGGAATTTTAAATAGTTAGAACACTATGTTTAAAAAAATCACCGCTTTTATTCCCATTCTCATGGGAATTATTTGGATGGGGACTGCCCAGGAAACCAAAATATACACCCACGAAAAAAAAGACTATCAAGATGCTTTGGCACTGTACAATAATGAGCAGTACCAAGCAGCCCAGACCATATTCGAAAAGGTAAAGTTGACCACTAAGGATTATGAGACCAAGGCCAATAGTGCCTATTATGCCGCAAATGCCGCAGTACGATTGAACCAGTTAGGTGCCGATAGATTGATGGAGGATTTTGTTGAGCGCTACCCAACTTCAACAAAAAGAAACTCCGCTTATTCCGATGTAGCGGACTACTATTTTGAAACGGGGAAATATCCCTACGCCATGAAATGGTATGCTAAAGTTGATCAGAATGCCATGCCAAGAAATGAGATGGATAAATTCAACTTTAACTATGGGTACTCACTCTTTAGTTCCAAAAAGACCAAAGAGGCAGAACGATATTTGAACAAGGTTACCAATTCATCCATATACGGCTCACAGGCGAAATATTATTTGGGTTATATCGCTTATCAAAAAGACGATTACGAAGGGGCCAATGAACGATTTGATCAAATAACCGATCCTGAATTGTTGGACGAAAAATTGTCGTACTACCAGGCCGATATGAATTTCAAACTGGGTAAATTCGAGGAAGCTATTGCATTGGCCAAAAAACAACTCCCAAGGTCAGATCGCAAGGAAGTTTCTGAACTCAATAAGATCATAGGGGAGAGTTATTTCAATCTAAAGCAATATGCCAATGCAATTCCTTACTTAGAGGAATACAAGGGCAAAAGGGGTAAATGGAATAATACTGATTATTATCTTTTAGGGTATTGTTTTTATAAGCAAGGCGATTTTGCCAATGCCATACAACAATTCAACAAGATTATTGGAGGTACTAACAGCGTTTCCCAAAATGCGTATTATCATTTGGCGGAATGTTATCTGAATTTGGCTAAAAAACAAGAAGCTTTAAACGCCTTTCGCAATGCTTCCCAAATGGATTTTTCCCCGGAAATCCAAAAAGACGCCTATTTGAATTATGCCCGTTTAAGTTATGAGATCGGTAATGCCTATGAACCTGTGCCACAGGTAATTTCGAACTACCTGGAACAATATCCCAATGATAGCCATGCCCAGGAAATGCAAGAATTGTTGGTTGACTCCTATATCACTTCCAAGAATTTTGAAGGCGCTATGGTATTATTGGAAAAGAATCGTGGCTATGCTAGTAAGACTACCTATCAAAAAGTCGCATTTTACCGTGGTGTAGAACTGTTTATAGAAGGGGATTATGCAGGGGCCAATGATAATTTCACAAAATCCCTGGGTAGTGCTGAAGACGCAATTTTTAGGGCAAGGGCACATTATTGGAAGGCCGAATCGGTCTATATGTTAAACCGTTTTGAAGAGGCTTTGGCCAGTTATACCGATTTTAAACAAAATTCATCGGCCCGACTAACAGCCGAATATAAAGATGTGGATTACAATTTGGCCTATACCCATTTTAAATTAAGGGATTACGGTAATGCGATAAGTTACTTCAATGGTTTTGCTAAATCAGGGACCCAGGACAAGGCAAAATTAAATGATAGTTATTTGCGTTTAGGGGATAGTTATTTTGTAACCAGTAAATATTGGCCTGCCATAGAAACCTACAACAAGGCGCTGGCATTATCGGGCCCCGAGAAGGATTATGCTGCTTTTCAAAAAGCATTGAGCTATGGTTTTGTCGGGAAGAGTGCTTCAAAGATCGATGAGCTCGATAAGTTTATTTCAAGATACCCCAAATCGACCTTAAAGGATGACGCACTTTTTGAACTGGGAAATTCGTATATCACCGCTGGGCAGGAAAATAAGGGATTGATAACCTACGATCGCCTGATCGAAGGGTACCGCGGCAGTTCTTTAATACCCCAGGCCATAATGAGGCAAGGTTTGGTACATTATAACTCCAACAGAAATGAAAAAGCATTGGCCAAATTCAAAACCGTGGTAAGGGACTTTCCCAATACGCAGGAAGCTGTTCAGGCAGTAGCGACAGCCAAGTTGGTCTATGTAGATTTAGGTAGGGTAAATGAATATGCTACTTGGGTACGTAATCTTGATTTTGTTGAAGTTACCGAT
>JAHHKH010000341.1 GCA_018679695.1 Maribacter sp. | reverse complement strand
TAGATTGGATTGAAGTTCGGGATGCTTTACAAAGTTCTTTTCAAGATATCGGTCTTAATTCTTCATTCATAAATATCCAAGATTATGTAAGAACTGAAGGTGAAATTTCGGCGATGATAACCCCCTTTTTAGGAGGGGAAGAACCTATTTTTGGCCATAGGGCGAATATAGAGCTCTTAGAGTACTTCGATTCTGAAAAGCTGATTACTATGGCTTTGGATGCAACTGCGGACATTAATATTGTTTATGGTACAGGAGCTTATGAATCGGGAATAGAGGGCTTCTTGGTTTATTTTGATCTACCAAAAAATGAGCTTCAATATCGTATGCGGGCAAATACCGTTACCAATTTTGGTGTTAGCCATCCCAAAGACCATAAACAAATGTACAAGCATTTTTACTTTGTAGATTGGCCTGTATTGAACAAGGCAAAGAAGAGCTTATTACCAAAAATTTCAATAATTGTAGATTCACAAAGACCGGGGAATCCGGTTTGGATGCCGGGCGAAGAATTAAGGAATGGTCTTCATACAATGTCGAAAAGTGCTTTTAGGGTAAGACCTTGGTTTGAACCTGGCGTATGGGGAGGACAATGGATGAAAAATAGGCTTAAAGCTCTAAATCAAAATGTGCCCAATTACGCTTGGTCTTTTGAGATGATAGTTCCTGAAAACGGGTTGGTTTTTGAAGGGGATAACGCCTTGCTGGAGGTGTCTTTTGATATGTTGATGTTTCAGGAAAAGGAAAATATTTTAGGAAAAGCCGTGAAAAGATTTGGTGATGAATTTCCGATTCGGTTCGATTTTTTAGATACTTTTCAAGGGGGTAACCTTTCGGTACAATGTCATCCAAAACCAGATTATATTGTAAAGGAGTTCGGGGAAAATTTTACCCAGGATGAAACCTATTATATAGTAGATGCCGGGAGGGACGCACAAGTTTACTTGGGTTTTCAAGAGGGTATAGACCCCATCGAATTCAAAAAGGCCCTTGACGATAGTTTTAAAACCAAGGAAATTTTAGATGTAGAAAGATTTATTCAAAAACTTCCTGCTAAAAAACACGATCTTTTTTTAATTCCACACGGAACAGTTCATTGCTCTGGAAAGAACAATTTAGTGCTTGAAATCAGTGCAACACCCTATATATTTACTTTTAAAATGTACGATTGGCAGCGTTTAGATTTGGATGGAAACCCTCGACCGTTGAATATTGAGCGCGCTTTTGCGAATTTGAACTTCGATAGGCAAGGTCAAAAGGTTCAGGATACCCTTATTTCAAAACCTATACTGGAGGACTCTGGAGAGGATTGGGAGAAAATACATTTACCCACACATAAAGATCATTTTTATGATGTGTATCGATATGATTTCCAGGATCAAATAACCATAGAAACCAATAATCAATGCCATGTGCTGATGTTGGTCGAAGGAGAATCATTGCAACTGCAAATCAAGGATTCTGCAAATCAAACCTATCGTTTTGCAGAGACCTTTGCAATTCCTGCAGCAGCAAATAGATTTACTGTGATAAACAAAGGGAAATCTAATGCAAAAGTTATAGTTTCTTTTGTAAAAGATGATGCATGTTAAAAATAAAAAGAATGAACTATTTTGTAAATCCCATATCAGTGAAGTTTTTTTCCAAATCCACAAAACGAGAGAGATTAAACCTTGTTAAATCATTTTGGTTGTTATTGCTGATAATGGCATCACTGAATTTGAATGGGCAAATTGAAGCGGTTAAAACAGATTCTGGCACAATTAATAATCAGCTAAACGATATCGTAATTGTTTTTAAGATGCATTTTGATATTGGATATACTGATTGGTCCCAAGGGGTACTTCAGCAATATAGAGGTGAAATGTTAAGTGAAACATTGAAATCTATTGAAGAAACCTCATTCCTGCCAAAACACGAGCAATTCAAATGGACAATTCCTAGCTGGCCTTTAAAATATATGTTAGAAAATGCCTCCGCCGAAAACAGAATGAAATTGGAACAAGCTATAAAAAACGAACGTATTGTACCACATGCACTTCCTTTGACCTATCAAACGGAAGCCAGCGATGTAGAGAGCTTGGTTCGAGGATTATCATACAATACGACGATTAATAAAAAATTCGGCACACCAATATCTAGAGAAGCAAAACTTACGGATGTACCTAGCCACTCAAGGGTAATGCCTACCTTATTAAAAAACGCGGGAGTCGATATCCTCCATATCGGATGCAACCCAGGATCTTCTGCCCCAGATGTCCCTCCCTTGTTTTGGTGGCAGGGTCCTGATGGATCAAGAATATTGACATTCTATTGGGCTAAATATTATGGATCGGGAATTCTTCCACCAAAGGATTGGAAGCATCAAACCTGGATGGCAATGATTTTTACCCATGAAAATGCCGGAGCTCCTTCTCCGGAAGAGGTTGCCGAAGTCTTAAAGGAGGCAAAAGAAAAGATGCCAAATGCCAGAGTTAAAATAGGGCGTATTTCTGATTTTTATGATTTGTTAATGAAAGAGAATCCCAACTTGCCTGTTATTACAGGGGATATGCCAGACACGTGGATACATGGTTATATGTCAATGCCCCGTGAAACAAAGTTGAGCAAGAACCTTCAGCGCAAGACTTACAACACTGAAATACTAAACACTCAGATGAACCAGTGGCTGGGGAGCAATACTACTGTGAAAAACTATATAGATGAGGCTGTTGAAAATATGATTCTCTATGATGAACATACTTTTGGTATCGCCATGACCCATGGTAATCAACACAAATGGACCTATAACGATGAATTTAAAATCAACAAGACCCTGGGCAACTATGATTTTGTTGAAGGATCCTGGGATGAAAAAAAAGCCCGAATCAAAAAAGCTGAGAAAATCGTTGTTCCGTTGATGAAACGTCAAATGAAAAAATTGGCGGCTTCCGTAAATATTGAAGGCAAAAGAATTGTCGTGTACAATCCTTTACCATGGTCGAGGAGTGGAAAAGTAAATTTTTTTACAGGTGTTTACCAAAAAGATTTCCAAATATATGGCTTAAAAGACTCGAATTCTGAAGAAGTGATTCCGGTTTATAATGATTACAATTTAGTTTCTTTTGAGGCCAAGAATGTACCATCCATGGGATATAAAACTTATATCCCCATATTAACGCCAATAAAGAAAAAATCATCATTGATTGTTGATAAAACTGAACATATACTTGAAAACAACCGTTTAAAACTGCAAATTAATCCAATTACCGGGGCCTTATCTTCCTTATATGATAAAAAAGCTAAAAAGGAACTGGTAGATTCAAACAGTGATGAAGGTTTTGGCCAATACCATTACAAGCAGTTTGGACAAGAAGCATTGGATTCATATAACGAAGCATATGTAAAACCAGGCTCAGAAAGTTGGGCCAATCAAGAAATGGGAAGACCATTGGTTCCATTTAAAAAAACCAAATCTTATAAAGGGACCAGTGAGAAAATTGTTTTCTTGGATATGGGAAATTCAGTCCGGGCAACGGTATTTGGAAAAGTGCAGGCATCGGATCCGCAACAGTACTTGATTACCTACATCATATATGAAAACAGCCCTTTTGTAGAAATTGTCTGGGGAATAAATGGTAAACGACCTAATGCCCTTCCTGAAGCAGGGTGGCTTTCATTCCCGTTTGCATTAAAAAACCCTGAATATCGTCTCAATCGCCTCGGGGGTATTGTAGACCCCCAACGTGAGTTGGTTGAAGGAACCAACCAGGACTTTGTTTTTTTGAATACCTCAATGGCCATGTTCGATAAAAAAGGTAGTGGAATAGGTCTTAACACTCCTGATGCCCCTGGAATCAGTATCGACAATACAGGACTGTTCAAGTTTTCGAAAAACAGAAGTTTTAAGTCGGGGAAAGTATTTATAAACCTGTTCAACAACCAATGGGGAACCAATTTCACAGAGTGGATTGAAGGCTCGTTTTCTTCAAGGTTCTATATTTGGAACTATACAAAATATGATGAACAGGAGACCTTTATTGTACCGTCAGAGGAGACCCGCGTTCCTTTAGAAGGTGTATATTATGATGGGCCAAAAGGAGATGCACCTATAAAACAACAAGGAATAGCCCTATCAAAAAAGGGAGTAGCTGTTACCACATATGGAAAGAATCGGGATGGCGACGGTATTCTACTCAGGTTATGGGAACAATCAGGTAAAGGTGGATCATGTGAAGTAATGCTTCCCAATGGGAGTAGCTTTAAAAGGGCATTTGCCTGTAATTTAAGAGGTGAAGTATTGGATACTATTGGGTTAACCATCTCAAATAATAGGTTTCAAATAAATATTAAGCCTAACCAACCTCTTTCATTTGTATTGAAATAGTCAATTCTCCTTTTTTGCATTACGATATTATTGAATTAACAGAAGCCAGAAATAAATTTTATAATATGAAATATTTACTTTCGATTTTAATTGTGATTATCCTCAGTATGGGCTGCAGGGAGGATATACGACCACCGAAAAGAACTTTACCGGACCTGGTCCAATACGTAGATCCTCAAATAGGATCGGTTCATGGACGATGGTTTTTTTACACTCCAGCCGCTCGACCTTTCGGCATGGCAAAATTGGCACCTCACACCAATGCCTATAACAGTCAGGGTGGGTGGGGACCTACGGGCTATGACGACCGGCATACCTCAATTGAGGGGTTTGGTCATTTTCATGAGTTTCAAATTGGCGGTTTGGTTTTTATGCCAATAACCGGGGTATTAAAAACAATACCCGGTACTTTGGTCGACCCTGATAGTGGTTATCGGTCCCGATTTAGTAAAGCCAATGAGATGGCCGAACCGGGATATTATGCAGTAACCCTTGATGATTATAAGATAAGGGCAGAATTGACCGCTACTGAAAGAGTGGGATATCACCGCTATACTTTTCTTGAGCCCGATGTAGCCCATGTGATTATTGATATAGGGCATAAACAAGGTGAAAGTAGCGACGTCATAATGGCAAAAGCCAGATTAGTGAACGAAACAGTAGTAGAAGGTTATATCGAAACCAATCCCGAATATGCAAAGTTTTGCGATCCCGGGAAAACCGTCAAAATGTTCTTCGTGGCCAAGCTCAGTAAAAAACCGTTAAAAACCGGAAGTTTTATCGATGAAATCTGGAAGGAAGGAGAGTCTGAAACTTTAGGCACCAACAATGGCCTCTATTTGACATTTGACATGGAGCAAAATGAGATTTTGGAAATACAGACAGGATTAAGTTATACATCCATTGCCAATGCCCATTTAAAT
>JAHHKH010000313.1 GCA_018679695.1 Maribacter sp. | reverse complement strand
ATAAAGCAAAAAGGATTTAGTCGTATTCCTGTATATGACCGCAATCAAAGCAGAATCAAAGGAATTTTATACACCAAGGATTTAATTGGTGTCATTGAATCAGATGAAAGAACCATTGAGGAATTTTATAGTGAAGCTCTTTGCCCCAAAAGAAGGGGACAACGGAGTGAGGGGAATGTGCGGAACGGGATGTCAAAACACTTTTCAATAATGTCCCATAAAACGGGAATTAACGAAACTATTAAAAGAGACCGCGAATGGGACACTTCTCCCCTGGCCTACTACTAAACCTAAGTTGTCCTATAAAAACGGCTGATTAACGAGACCCAAAAAAACGTAGTCAATAATTTATATTAATTGGATATGGCCATTAACCATATACTTCTATATTGATTGATACGATACCTACCTGGCATACTGTGCGAAATTTTATTTTGAACAGGAACAAAACCATGGTAGAATCTGAAATAAAAAATTAAATACTTGATTTTCAAGCTCTGAAATTTAGTCAATGAACAGACTCTCACGATACTTTACGCTAGCTAAAACTGCGGAATCTTTTCAAGTATAGGTAATTTCCTTAGGTAGTTTAATTAATTAGAATTTCATTAACTTTCCATTGTCATTTTCAAAAAAAACTATGCTTGAAAACAACCCCGATTTTCCAAGATTTAAACGGGCCTTATCGAGTTCCGCTTTTTATAGTGATTCAAACGACCATTCAATAATGACATTGTTAGAATCCATGGTTCCAGAACGATGGATTGCAAAAAGTTATAAAAGCAGTGCAGAGGTATCCTCTACTTTTCATTTCATTATTTCGGGAAGGCTCAAAGTTTTTAAGTCCAACCCTGAAACTGGTAGGGAACATACAGTTTTCGTATTATCAGCAGGAGACGTTTTTGATGTGCTATCTTTATTGGACACAAAACCCCATGACGTCTATTGGGAAGCCCTTGATACACTTGAAGTCTTAAAGATTCCCATGGATAAAATGCGGGAATGGATAAATCAGAATCCTGAGGTACATAAAGCGATTCTGTATTATTTAGGGGAACGAATGCGACAATTAATGGATGTAGCCACTGATGTTACCCTTCATAGTGCGCTTGTTCGACTTGCTAACCTTCTCCTCAAAAACATAAATGGGGAAACGCGCCAACTTGAGTTGATCAACAATCTGCCCAACGAGGAAATTGCAGGTTTGATCGGTACAACCCGTGCCGTAGTTAGCAGACATATACAAGAACTAAAAAGGTGTGGAGCCATTTCTGTCGGTCGAAAACAAATTAATGTTAAGAATTTAGAACTACTTTTGGCTATTGCCGAGGAAAAATACATAGCTTAGTGTTTTTGATAAGTATTATTGTCTTGCTCTCTCCCGAATTCTTTTTCTATAATCAGCTCCAATGTTTTATGTGATACTTAAGTAGCTGTATGCAGTAGTCTTGAATAGTACTTTTAAAGTATTATTGTGCAGATTGCTATGCATACTTGATTATTTCCCTTTTTTAAAGAAATATGTCCTAGCGTCAACTAAATACCAAAGTTACAGACCAATTTATTTTGGGTAAAACTTAGAATCCGGTCTGTACAAATTAACATACAGAGGAGATATGGGAGTCTTGAAAAAAATAAAGTATATAATGACTTCACAGTCATCACGGTCTATTCGAAATAGGCCCAAATTATCCAGTCCTACGGTCCTTAATGCCTTCAAATTAAAATACCCCAGTGCAAGCACTCCCCAATGGCATCAAATTGATGTATTTAGGTGGGAAGTCAACTTCATCCTAAGAAATAAGTGGTATTCAGCTTTATTCGACAGCCATGGCAATTGGTTGGAAACAATGACTTTAATATCACTTGAGGCTATCCCAAAAAATGTGCTTAAGGTTTTTGAAAAAAGTTTTACCATTTCTGGAATTAAGAACATTCGACAAATACAAATAACCAATGGAACCATTTACGAAATCAAATGGACCAATGGTGTTTTTATATGGAAACTCTTGTATGATATTTCAGGAAAAATGGTTGGTAAAATTATCACATAACTTAAGATTACTAGCTGCTATTTGAGTCAAAATTTGGATATAAACTGTTGATATGAAAGTATTTTTTAAGGTGGAGAAACTTCAATTCGTTTCCATTCAAGAATTACCGAATTCATGGACCAACCAAAACTACCTGGACTTGTTGGATTTAATGGATTACGATGAGACCTCAGCACTCGCACCAAAGGAGTTGAAAGAAATGTGTCTTATGTCTTTATCAGACAACGACCCCGAAGCCGCCGCTAAAATCGTTTTGGAATATATTTTTAAGAACAGGCTTAGCAAAGGTCAAATTGATAATCTGTCCAACGAAATCCTAGATGAAAAAATGTGGGAAGAATATGCGGACCTCTCCATGCATGAAGAGTTTTTCAACGTAACCCAATTGTTGTATCAGGCTTTTAATGGAATATTTCCACATCCGCGGGCGGTAATGTTTCGAGTAAAGGTAACCGCCATTTCAAAAGAGGATTTGTCCGTTTTCAATATTTTTCCAGAAGCCCCATTGATTCGACTTTTAGTAGCAGGATTATCAGAAAACACACTAATCTTCCGTTTATTCGAAGAACAGGTAGATGGCCATGAATTTTTAGATGCGAAAGATATTATCTGGCAGCTCACTGCTGATAAAAAAGCCGAAAATGAGCTTATATTTAATGTAATCTCTTCATCCTATTGGTTTCACGACTTAAAATATATTACCTCTTATAAAGGGGAAACGCATGCAGATGTGGTATCCGAAACAAATATTTAGTACAACAATGCAACGTTTGTCATAGGTGCCATTACTTAATGAATTTTGAGGTTAATGTATTCACGAAAAGGATGTTGCCAATTTTTTCATAGCCTTCAAATATTTCAATAGCCTTTTCGGATTTCATCATGCTACCATGAAATCCAATCAACGTAAGATCTGCATCAACAGAATACTCATTGATCAAGTCTTTTCTTTTAATACCTGCTTCTAAAGGAAGAACACTAATATTATTTGCAGAAATAGGTAATCTCCCACTCGTGGCTAGTTCTGTTAAATACTCCTGTTCGTGTTTTAAATCCTTTTCCTGGAATGTTGCAAAAATCTTTATCTCGCCCTTTTTCCAGTCTGGATGCCCCAGAATAATATATGAAAGTAAAATCATTAGATTGGCATTCTCATAATCTTCTTTTCGAATCCATATATGGATATATTTCTTATATCCAAATCCTTTATCCGAACTGGCAAGAATACACAGATCGTATTCAGCAACTTTTAGTAAACTATAGTTTTCTATAATCTCTCCCAGCCATTCCCGTTCTCCCTTTTTAAACTCAAAGAGCATTGTGTTGTTGGGCTGTCCGGAGATACCCGGTTGCTGTATAGCTTGAGCAATGGCACCTGTATTGGAAGGAGAAACAATTGTTTCCAAAAAGACATTGGATTTACTTGAAGAAGCTATTTTTATGAGCTTCTTCAATTTATTTTCTGCATTGGCCTTTGATTCATTTGATAAATACCCCTGCACAAAATGAATATAGGTGCCAAAACCATAACGATATGAAATCCATTTCATAATTTCCAAAGCACTATATCTATCAAAACTTTCCTTAGATAAGCATATTACAGCAGGACGCCAGTATTCTTCGGCAGTTTCTTTTTCTGTTTTTTGAAGAAACACCTGCATGGTTCTACTGAATTGGTACATAACACCTTGAAATATTTTGGCCATACCCTTTTTATTATCACTTCTAAATGTGATATAGAAGTATAGCAAAACCATTACCAATATTGCGGCTAAGGCATAAACAGTATTTATTTTAAACATCAAGTAAATGCACATTATTGCTCCAAAAAGGGATAAATACCATTTAGACTTGAATGAAGGTCTATACGAAGGATCTGCCGCAAAGTGTTGCATAAACGAGATCAAGCACAATGATCCATAGGTTACCATAAAGAACATGGATATAATTTCAGCCACAGCATTAACATCACCCATAAGTACGAATATCAGTGCAATAACGCTGGTAAGAATTGTGGCATTTCTAGGTTCATTGTTATTTTTAGCTCCCTTGGCCACCCAAAAATTAACAAATCTGTTTGGAAATACTTGATCAGCGCCAATAGCCTGCAAAGTCCTCGGAGCGACCATAAACGAACCTAGTGCGGATGAAATTGTCGCTGCTGCCAAACCAATCGGAATTATTGGTCCCCACAAGGCGATCTGGCTCATAATTAGCTGATCATTGACCAAATCTCCCTGGCTTGCTGAAGAAGCTAATTTGTAAGCAATAAATATATAGACTATCATTCCCAAAATGGTTGCGGAAAGTGTTCCTAAGGGAATAGACTTCTTGGGATCTCGTAAATCCCCTGATAACCCAACGCCAGCAGTCATCCCTGTAAAAGCGGGAAAGATTATGGCAAAAACATAAAAAAAGCCTTTGTCCGTAGATACGTTCTTAAATAATAGGGAACTGTCAAAAGCTTCAGAAAAGGATGTGGAACCCATAAAAAAAAGCACTAGTGATATGGTAAGAATAGTTACCACTACGTATAAAGCTTTCATCCCCAAATTAGCACCTTTGGACACCATTA
>JAHHKH010000308.1 GCA_018679695.1 Maribacter sp. | reverse complement strand
TCACTGTTCTTGCGAATCTTGTATGCGCCATTACCAATATAAAGATTGGCATTGGTGCTATTTTTGGACCACCAATCAACTATTTTGGAATGTGAGGCCACCTCAAAATCCATGCTCCAATATATTTGCGGGACTAAATAATCGATCCAACCACTTTCCATCCAAATCAAAGGATCGGCATAAAGATCTTCATAAGTGGTTTGGCCTGCCCTTGTATCTGATCCCTTCGGATCGGTAGAATTATTTTTCCAGACGCCAAAGGGACTAATACCAAACTGTACCCATGGTTTTTTGAGTTTGATTCTTTTATGGATATTCTTTATCAGGGAATCAACATTACTTCGTCGCCAATCCTCCAAGGATTGATTTGGAAGTGAATGGTAGGTATATGATAATGAATCTTTGAAAACTTCATCAGTGATTTTATAGGGATAAAAGTAATCGTCGAAATGAATGGCATCTATATCGTAATGGGTAACGACTTCATCCATTATGGCTACCAAACGATTACGTACTTCCGGCAAGCCCGGATTATAATAATACTTTTTTCCATATTTTAACATCCATTCGGGATGCAGGTTAAAATCGTGCGTAGGGCTCAGGATATCGGTATTTAAATCAAAAGTTGCCCTGTACGGATTTAACCAGGCATGGAACTCGATACCTCGTTTATGACTTTCATTGATCATCCATTCCAAAATGTCAAATTCACTTTTTAGCCAACTCCCCTCCGTGCCAGTAAGAAAACGTGACCAAGGCGCAAATTTTGAGTTGTAGAATGCGTCGCCAGCCGTTCTTATTTGCACAAGCACGGCGTTAAAGTTCAATTTGTCGTAAAAGTCAAGAATATATAGGAAGTCCTCTTTTTGCTTTTCAAGAGGATCTAAACCGTTTTTCGGCCAATCGATATTTACGACTGTTGCAACCCATACGCCTCGAAATTCAGATTTTGGCTGTGGTATCGGTTTAAATACACTGCAGGAGGCTAAAATCAATATTGGTAGAAGGAAGGCGGTTTTTTTGATCATTCCGGTTGAAAAAGGCCTATTACTACTAAAATAGGCCTTTAATTGCTAAACTCCTTATTTAGTCAAATTTATATCTTACAAATGCTTCCATTGCCGCATAGTGTGCTAGGCCTAGTGCCTTATAACGTTCTGCAGTCTCCCTGTTTCTTTCTTCAACACGCATCCAAAATTCCCTCGCATCATCACCTTGGAACATGACACCGTCTTTTTGCGATTGATGACAGAAAATGGCATATCTTTTTTTCAAAACTTGACTTGGACTCATGGGTACCGCCATTTCAATATCATTTATGTCCCATTCGTGCCAAGCACCTCTATATAACCATAACCAACAATCATTTATGAATGGCTCGGACTTAAGCCTGCTCATCGCTTCGAATATTGCATCCAGACAAACCTTGTGCGTACCATGGGGATCGGCTAAATCACCTGCAGCATAGATTTGATGGGGTTTAATGGCCTTTATTAGGTCCATGATAATAGTAATATCCTCTTCGGATAAATTCTTCTTCTTAATGGTGCCGGTTTCATAAAAGGGTAAATCCAAGAAATGTACGTTTTTATCTTCGAGACCTACATAACGGGTTGCCGCATACGATTCACCTCTACGAATAGCACCTTTTAACTTTCTTACTTCCATGGAATCAAAGGTGTGTTCCTTCTTACTTAATATGGCATCGATAATACTCTGTGACTCTTTTGAAGGAGTAATTGCATGGGAAATCTCTGCGAATTTTAAAGCTTCCCTGTCCGAAACCGCTATGTTCCCTGAAGTCTGATAGGCTACGTGGACTTCATGCCCTTGTTCAACCAAACGATCAAAAGTCCCACCCATTGAAATTACGTCATCATCAGGATGTGGACTAAAGATAATTACCCGTTTTTTTGCGGGTTCGGCACGTTCAGGCCTATTGGTGTCATCGGCATGTGGTTTACCACCTGGCCATCCTGTAATCGTGTGCTGCAATTTGTTGAACATTTTAATGTTAAGGTCGTAAGAGTCTTCCAATGATAACAAATCAGACATTCCGTTGTCATTGTAATCCTTGTCGGTTAAGCTTAGGATAGCTTTCCCTGTTTTGTTACAGAGCCATACAATTGCCTTTGAGGTAAGATCAACTGTCCACTCACATGAACCAACCAACCAAGGTGTTTTGTTTCTGGTCAATTCACTTCCGGCGCCCACATCGAGTACAAAAGTCACATTATTATGTTCTTGTAGATAGGTTGCTGGTACATGAGAAGATATATCACCTTCAATGGTGTCCTTGATTATTTCGGCTTTGTTATGGCCCCAACCAAGAAGTACGATTCTTCTTGCACTTCTAACTGTTGCAATACCCATGGTAATTGCCTTTCGTGGAACGTTGTCAATGCCTAAAAATGCAGGGGCCGCATCAACACGTGTGATATGGTCCAAAGTAATTATCCTTGTCCCGGAATTGTAATGGGAGCCTGGTTCATTAAAGCCAATGTGACCGGTACGGCCAATACCTAATAATTGAAAATCAATTCCTCCAAAGTCTTTTATCTTCTTTTCATAAGCCAAACAATATTCTACCACATCCTCTGTCGCTATGTTTCCATCGGGAATATTTATGTTTTCAGCAGGAATGTCAACATGATTGAATAAATGCTCGTGCATGAAGTAAAAATAACTCTGCATATTTGCTTTATCCATGGGCAAGTATTCATCCAGATTGAAAGTAACCACATTGGCGAAACTCAATCCCTCTTCCTTATGCATTCTCACCAGTTCTTCATATACCCTGATTGGGGAAGATCCGGTCGCAAGTCCTAATACGCAATTCTCTCCAACTGATTGTTTTTCCCTGATCAAATCTGCAATTTCTTCGGCGACCCGTATCGAGGCTTCATTGGAATCATTGAAAATTACATTGTGTATTTTTTCAAAGCGTGTTTCTTCAAATTGACCTACAGGCTTGTAGCTTATGTCCATGCCCGTTTTTTCTAGAAATGTTTTCATATATGCTAGCTCTTGGTTTATCACTTTAACTAAAAGCAAAGGTATGTAATTAATTTTATATTTGCTGTTTTTTGCAATATTATTTGCTGTTTTATGCAATATTATTTTAAAATATAGTAAATGGAATATCAAAAACTGTAAAAAACAGCAAATAAAATTCTTTTATTATCTTTGTTTCAAATAAGTAAATTATTATATGTTAAAGGAAGAAAGACATCAGACCATTCTAACACAGGTTGAATTGCATAATAGGGTCCTGCTGACGGATATTGCAGAAAAATTGGATGTTTCCATAGACACAGTCCGTCGTGATGTAAAGGAACTGGATCAAGAAAGTAAACTGCGCAAGGTGCATGGCGGGGCAATTTCCTTGGGTTTTACTACGAATAGCGTGAGGAATAATAATATTTATGCGATTAACCAGAAGTTGACCATAGCAGAAAAGGCAGCTCGTTTATTGAAAAATGGGGCCGTTATTTTTATTGATGGTGGCACGACCTGTTTGGAGTTTGCGAGAATTATACCATCGGATCTTCAATTGACTTGTTTTACACTAAGTCTTCCCGTAGCTATGGAATTGACCAATAAGCCAAATGTTGATGTAATTTTTGTTGGCGGCCAAATTTCCAAAGAGGCACAAATAACCATCGGCGCACGGGCAACGAATATGTTATCTGAAATCAATGTTGATTATAGCTTTATTGGTACAGGATATGTTGATGTTTCCTTTGGGCTAACTGATTTTGACTGGGACATTGTTCAAGTGAAAAAGGCTATCATAAAGGCTTCAAAAAAAACGGTACTTTTGTGCATATCCGAGAAATTGAATTCACAGCACCGATACAAAATATGTGATATAAACGCCATTGATACAATGGTCACCGAATTGGATACCAATGATGATCAAATGAGACTTTTTAGCAACCATGATGTTCATATTATCTAATATTTATGAATTATACAAAGATTACCGAAACCCCTTCAAACCATGATCATTTAGAGCAAATGGATACTGCTACCCTTTTGCTCAATATGAACAAAGAGGATAAGACGGTAGCAGAAGCAGTCACTTTGGTAATTCCCAAAATAACAGAGTTAGTGAACGCATTGACAGAGCGTTTCGAAAAAGGGGGCCGTTTATTTTATATTGGCGCAGGAACAAGTGGAAGACTGGGTATTTTAGATGCATCTGAAATACCTCCAACTTTTGGAATGCCGCATGAACGTGTAATTGGATTGATAGCCGGTGGTGATTCGGCCATTAGAAAGGCCGTTGAATTTGCAGAAGACAACGTTAAACAGGCATGGAAAGACCTGCAAGAGCATGATATTTCTGAAATTGATGTAGTGGTGGGTATAGCTGCATCGGGTACAACCCCTTATGTTATTGGCGGGCTGAAAGATGCCAAAGCACATGGGCTCTTAACTGCGGCCATAACCAATAATCCAGGTTCCCCGCTGGCAAAAGTTGCCGATATTCCCATAGAGGTAAATGTTGGGCCCGAATTTGTCACTGGAAGTACACGAATGAAAAGTGGTACCTCACAAAAACTTGTACTGAATATGATTTCAACGGCGCTGATGATAAGAATAGGCCGGGTGAAGGGTAACAAAATGGTGAATATGCAGTTAAGCAATAACAAACTAGTGGATCGCGGAACACGGTATTTGGTCGAAGGTCTAGGTATTGATTATGATCAGGCAGAAGTACTTCTTAAAAAACACGGCTCTGTAAAGAAAGCTTTGGACGCTGAAAAAAAGAATTAGATTATTTGGTAATTGATTTTACTTCTTCCAGGGTAACCATTTTGTCCGACGAATTGCCCCAAGAATTAAGAATGTAATTCATAACATCCACTACCTCTTCATCCTCCAAACCTAAGGGTGCCATTGTGTTGTTATAGGTAACACCATTAACGATCAATTCACCTTGACGACCATATTTTACCCCTTTTATACTTTCTGCTCTCTTTTGTAATAAATAATCGGAATTGGCCAGTGGCGGAAAAGTGTAAGGAACACCTTCACCATTTTCCTTATGGCATGTTACGCAGAAATCGGCGTAAATTTCACTTCCGCGCTCTATACTGCCTCTTAAATCTGGCTCTTGACGGAGATATAGGCCCAAACAGACTACAACCGTTAAGTAGAAGGAAACCAAATGCTTCATGAAATAATTAGGATTTCGGCACTAATTTATAAATGCCTTTTCCTTCAATAGCCACATATATTAAGCCATCCGGTCCCTGTCTGACATCGCGGACACGGCCCATATC
>JAHHKH010000274.1 GCA_018679695.1 Maribacter sp. | reverse complement strand
CAATAGGATGGTAGCCATTCTTTTCCAATACCAATGCCGGCACAAGGCCACTTATCCCTGCTCCTATGACATGGATTCTTAAACTGGACTTCTTCAAAAAATATTAAAATTATTTGGTTTAACTTATATGAAAATATATGATTAATACAGACAGGACCAGAAAGCTGAATGCAGGGAATGATTTTTTGATGGGATCCTTTACTTTGAGATGCATAATAATGGCACCTAGCATTAAAACTGCCATGCCCGCAGCAGCAGGGGTTGCAAGGTTTGGAAACCAAATAGAAGCTATTAATAAAATAGCCAATAAAACCTTAAGTCCGCCAAGCACATACATCATTGTTTCAGATAAGCCATACGCTTTAAATTCCTCTTTCATTGAACTGGCATCGCCAGCCCTCCATGCCGTTGGTTTTCCAAATCTGAAAAACCAAACGTTGACTATACTCAGAAAAATAAAAACTTTGACCGCAATGTTTACATAATATATTTCCATAATGAAGTTGCTTTGGGTTCTACTAATTGTATCTTTGTTTATTCCTGTTCAAAGTAAGATTTTTTTAAATTCTTTTCATAATCTTTGTAATATCATTATCCCCAATGTTGTTAACAACGCTTATTTACTTTTCAGCCATCAGCTTTCTTTGGTATGGGTTGAATTGTTTGTTCAATAAGAAAATGATCCAGGAATTCAAACGCTTCGAACTTAGTAAATTTCGCAACCTAACGGGTATCCTGCAAATACTCGGTTCGATTGGCCTTTTTACAGGTTTGATCTTCCCTGTATTTACCCTAATAGCTTCTGCCGGTTTAGCCTTGCTAATGCTGTTAGGCGCCTCTATTAGAATAAAAATTAAGGATAATTTACTCATCGCACTACCCGCTTTTGGCCTGATGATTCTTAATATCATTATTTTTTTAATCTCTTTCCACACTTATCAAAAAGCGATTTTTCCTAACCTAAATTAAGGGGTAAGTTACATTTCCAAGAATAATTAGGTAATTTTAAACAAAAATTGTTTAAACTTTAACATAAATAATTAAACATAATAATTAGCTTTACATCGAGTTAATGGCGATAATCTTAGGAATAGCAGTATTGTCAGTATAGAGGAAATGTCCTTTTTTAATTGGACTTGAATAAAATCAAACTTTATGAATAATCAGGAAACACTATTAAATACATTAATTGATTCAGAGAAGTTATTAAACGGTTTTTCCCATGAGGAAATCGGGGATGATCATCTTTACACCGGAATTGAAACTCCCATGAAGGCGAATGCTTTTGACTTTAGCGATGAAGAAAAAAAAGAACACATTGCGCAGTTGTTTACCCAAATAATGGATGTTATGGGATTGGATTTGAATGATGATTCGCTAAGTGGCACTCCTCAAAGGGTAGCCAAAATGTACATAGACGAGATTTTTTCGGGACTTAATCCTGCCAATAAGCCAAAAGTCGCCTTGTTCGACAATAAATATAGGTACAATCAGATGTTAGTAGAGAAGGATATTACATTTTATTCCAACTGTGAGCACCATTTTGTTCCTATAATAGGGAAGGCCCATGTGGCCTACATTTCTTCGGGAAAAGTAATTGGTCTCTCCAAACTGAATAGGATAGTACAGTACTACGCGAAAAGACCCCAGGTACAGGAACGTTTGACCAATCAAATAGCGGTAGAACTTCAAACGATATTGAAAACCGAGGATGTCGCAGTAATTATCGATGCGAAACATCTTTGCGTTTCTTCTCGCGGAATCCAAGACGATACCTCGGCAACTGTAACCTCCTTTTATGGCGGATCGTTTAATACGCCACATAAAATAGCGGAATTACAGAATTATTTAAAATAATAAGCAATACATAAGCAAATGAAAACAATTGTTATCGTGGGTGGCAGTAAAGGAATTGGAAGGGAAATCCTAAATACCTTGGTTGCGAATAATACGATTATAAATCTTAGTAGGACCGCGCCAGAGGTAGCACACTCAAATTTGACCCACTTCGATTGCGACATTCTTACAGATGAATTGCCCGACTTGGAAAATGTGGATGGTCTGGTATACTGTCCTGGGAGTATTAATCTAAAACCCGTTTCCAGATTGAGTCTTGATGATTTTAGGACAGACTTTGAAATTAACGTTTTGGGAGCGGTTAAGGCCATTCAAAAGTACCTGCCCCAGTTAAAAAAGGGAGAAAATCCTTCGATCTTGCTTTTTAGTACGGTAGCTTCAAAATTGGGTATGCCATTTCACGCAAGCATAGCGACTGCAAAATCAGGAGTTGAAGGATTGGTAAAATCCTTGGGTGCAGAACTGGCACCAACCATTCGAGTGAACGCCATTGCACCAACCGTTACAGATACAGGTTTGGCGTCCAAGTTATTGCGCAACGAAAAAATGATTGAAAATATAACAGACCGTCATCCATTAAAGAAATTCTTGAGCCCTAAGGAAGTAGCATCAACCGCCGAATTTTTATTGTCGGATAAAGCGGCTTCGTTTTCTGGACAAATATTTGAGATGGATTGCGGTATTGTGTCTTTCAAAATATAAGGAATGAAATTAACGGATAAAGCAAAATTAGCGCCAAGAACGTCTACCAATGAGGGTAATGTATCCATTTATAATATCGCCATCAATAAGTTGGATGGCACACCTATTTCCCTTTCTGATTTCAGGGGTAAGAAACTGTTGTTTGTGAATGTTGCCTCTGAATGTGGATTTACAAAGCAATACAAAGACTTACAAAAGTTAAGTGATACCTATAGCGAGGAATTGGTTGTCATTGGTTCGCCTTGCAATCAATTTGGGAAACAGGAGCCTGGAGATGCCGAACAAATCCAAATGTTTTGTGAAAGAAATTTTGGAGTTACTTTTCTTTTGACTGAGAAAATCGATGTTAAAGGAAGTAAGCAGCACCCGTTGTATGCATGGTTAACCTCTAAAGAACTTAACGGCAAGAAGAATTCCAGTGTAAAATGGAACTTTCAGAAATACTTGGTTGATGGGAATGGGAACCTGATCGATTATTATTTTTCAATTACAAATCCTATGAGTTCAAAAATCACGAAGCATTTGTAGATGATTATTGATTTTATCGGGCTTTTGATAAATTTCGGACTTGTAGTGTTGATTTGGATGATTCAACTCATTATCTACCCAAGCTTCCTACATTATCCGACAGAAAACCTAATAATCTGGCATCGAAAGTACACATTTTTAATAGGTTGTATTGTAATGCCATTAATGCTGGCCCAGCTTGTTATATCAATATTCCAAGTTTATGTTTCATCTACAATTTATACCCTAACCATTCTCGTACTTGTATTGTTGGTTTGGATATCGACCTTTTCGCAGTTTGTACCCATCCATACTACTATTACAAAAGGAAGTGTGAATCATAAAATGTTAAGCGCTTTGGTCAGAAAGAATTGGATACGTACAATTTTGTGGACGATAATATTTGTAATAAGCTTGTTTTATCTCTATGGAAAGTCAAGCGAATTACTTGTTAACTAGATATATAGGCACCCTCATTTTAATGAAATAGAATCAATTTCCAGCTTAAAGGTTTCCGCTTTTTTATTTCCGATTAAAAAAGCTATTTCTTCGACGGCACCACTGGAGTAATTGGGAATGTCCAAGGTGCGACCCCTGAAAGCAGGATACATTTCATTTAGTGGTATCTCGACGGTTTTCCAATCGCTCGACGTATTGAAATAACTGATATAGGAGTAATAATCTGTTGAATTGGTTTTTACGCGGAACTGAAAGGTTTTCCCGTCTCCCTTGACACGAAGTACAATTTTTGTAAAGGGTGTAGTGGAAATCTTTTTAAAGCGATATCTTAAGGAAGAGAATCCCCCATTGTTTTCCAAGGATACATTTCCGTGAAAGACACCGTACCCATCGTCACTTATATAAAATCTTCCTGATGACCTACCTCCCATGACTACATCATCAACGATGGTCCAATTTTCCGTATTGCTGTTTTTTTGAAAGTCGAATATTGTGTACGATTGCATAATTGCTAGAAATATAATTATTAAACTTATTGGTTGCATAGTTTTTTATTTATGATTTCAACTCATCTATTACCCTAATTTTGAAAGAAAAACTTCTGCATTCCTTAAATGATTTCCCTTTTTCTCCTGTGGCATTTTATCAAACATATTAACCAGCATGCCAAGTCTTGGGTTTTGTTTGAAAAAGTCTCGGTGTTTATCCATGAATCGCCAAAAAAGACCATCCCATATTTCTTGCCATGCCCCTTTTTTATAGTTACTCATTTTCATTAAATAATTGCTGCCACTTATATAGGGTTTGGTAGACATCAGTCCACCATCCGCGAACTGACTCATTCCGTAAACATTGGGCACCATAACCCAATCATAGGCATCAATGAATAACTCCATAAACCATCGATAAACTTCATCTGGATCAAACTCACAAAGTAGCATGAAATTTCCTAAAACCATAAGACGTTCAATATGATGGCAATACCCAGTTCCCAACACTTTCTTAATGGTCTGATCCACGGGATGGATACCTGTGGTACCATCGTAAAAAGAAGCAGGTATTTTTTTCGAGAATCCCCAAAAGTTATGGGTCCGTTCGTCACTTCCACGCGCCTCATAAATACCCCGCATAAACTCCCGCCATCCTATAATCTGCCTTACAAATCCTTCTGTTGAGTTGATAGGAATATCGTTCTCTTTAACATAATTCAAGCAGGTATCGATGATTTCTTGTGGGGTTATTAGTCCCACATTCAACATAGGCGTTAAAACGCTATGATTCAGGATGGAATTTTCAGCAACAATGGCATCTTCATAAATTCCAAATTCCGCAAATCGCTGTTCAAAAAACTGCCCCATCCAGGAACGGGTCGTTTCGAAATTGGTAGGATATAGGGCGTGTGGGGTCAGACTCCCTAGATGTTCTGAAAAATGTTTTCCTACGTAGTCTTTCGCTTCACTATAGTGGACATCCACATCGGGGAATTGAATGGGAGGGGGTGTTTTTTTTGCCGGATATTTTTTTCGGTTTTCTTTATCAAACGTCCATTTTCCTCCCACAGGTTTTCCGTCTGGGTTGATTAGTATATTGCGCTTTTTCCGCTCCTCGGTATAAAAACTTGTCTGATGGTATTTTTTTTTATCCATTCTGAAAAATTCAGAAAGATCTTCTTTTGAATTTAAAAATAAAGGGGAATCTAAAACGGTTGTTTCGATATTGTTCTGCAAACAGGCTTTTTGAATCCTTAAATCAAGCCAGTTATCGGTGGGATCTATATATTGGATCTTAGTGATTCCCAGATCCTTGAGATGGGGAATAAGTAATCGAATATCTGAAATGCGCTCTGTTGATTCCACATAATGTACTTCAAAGTTTAGTGATTTCAGAAATGCTTCATACTGCTTCATCGTAGCCCTATGAAATGCGATTTTTTGTTTATGAAAAGGGTAATGTCTAAAAAAAAGATACTCCTCAATGAGATACACTGAGGATTTCATATCCAAAAGAGGGGATGATTGAAACAGTTGATGTGGAAAAATGAGATGTACGCTTTTCATCTAGGACTTATTCTTTCTGCAACGTTCACTGCAATATTTGACTTCCCTCCAATTTAGTTCCCATTTTTTTCGCCATGAAAAAGGGCGAAGACATGCTGGACATATTTTTTCCGGAAGGTGTTGTTTTTTCATTTCTATAATTCTGGCACTTCATTGATTCTCACATAGGGATATTTATGAATTTTTCGCAAAGAATAATAACTGTTCAATCCTGAAATTCCAATACCGTTTGCAGCCTCTAGATCAATATCATCATCTACTATTGCCTTATCAGGAAGTATAAGATGTTCTATTTCGCCAATTACCAAAGACGTGCCATTATGTTTAATATCCATAGCTTCTTTAAAACCTACTCCTATTTTGAAGGTGCTTTCTTTTACAAAAGGCGCTTTAAAATCTTTGATGAATTCTTCGGATAGATTACAACGCTCAAATTCCGAAGTTGTGGCATCAAATTTTCCGGAGGTATAATGGGCTTTTTTTACAAATGCCGGATGAATGTGATTAATGGTATACTGTCCGCTTTCTTGAATATTCCGATACGTATGGCCAACATCTGCTGTTCGCGGCCTCGAAATAAAGCCAATAAGCGCCGGATCGCTTCCAAGGTGAACTACCGAACTAAATACAGCCAGATTGGTTCGCCCTTTAGCATCTATGGTACCTATAAGGTTTGCAGGTTTTATTCCTGTAACCGAATTAATGATTTTTAATCGGGTAATACGGTCGAGTTGTGCAATTTGCTCTTTAGTGTAAATCATTTTATCTGCTATTTACATGCGTATTCAACAAGCGTTTCTTTTCTTTTTGTACAGCGGGATGCTTCTTATGTCGCCAAATTTTATCCCTAGCGATTCGTGCACTTTCCTGCAAGTCCACAATTGGGAGTGGATAATCTTTTCCGAGGATAAGGCCGTAAAAATTTTGTTCCATTGCTGTCATTTTCCAAGGTTCGTGAATGTGGGATACTGGGACATTTTTCAATGTTGGAATCCATTTTTTTATAAAGATTCCTTTTGGGTCGTGCTCTTTTGAGTTTTTTACAGGATTGTATAAACGCACCGTGTTAATGCCTGTTATACCCGCCTGCATTTGAAATTGAGGGTAATGAATCCCGGGCTCATAATCCAAAAATTGCCTGGCTAAATGGTAAGCGCCCTCACGCCAATCCTGGTCTAGATTGAGCGTTAAAAACGAAACCAACATTGCCCTCATACGAAAATTGATCCATCCGGTTTGTTCAACGGCACGCATACAAGCATCGATTAACGGGTAACCTGTTGTGCCAGTTTTCCATGCTTCAATGAAGCCTTCGTTCTTTTTGTGCAACAGTAACTCGTAACCTCGATTGATACATTGGGTTTCATAACTGCATTCTACTTCAAATTTTTGAATGAAATGACAATGCCAATTAAGCCTGGTTAACATTGCCGAAAAAGCCCTGTTTTTTTTTGTTTTGTTTGGGTGTTTGAGGATATATTGATAAGCTTGTTTAATGCTCAAATTTCCCCAAGCTAAATAAGGGGATAATCGGCTGCAAGCTGTTCTGCTTTCGGTAGGTTTGGAGATGTGTTTTTGGTAGTTAAAACCTCTATAGGCCGTAAATGATTTTAAATACCGCCAAGCATTCTGTTCGCCGGCCGGTTGATATAGTTCAGGAAATTCCTGTAATCGGAGTTCTAATTTTTTAGGCAATGAAAAGTGATGTTCGATCGATTCTTCTTTTGAAACTGAATATTTGTTTTCAATTATAGGTGTATGCATCGTTGCATGCCATTGTTTGTTCCAATCAATCCTATTTTTAATACCACGCAAAATTCCATCACGTTGTGATTCTTGCCAATTGATATGATGTTTTTTGCAAAATGAGGCGACTTTTTTATCACGTTGCCAAGTAATTTCAGTGCCACTTTCACGATAGCTAAAAAGGTTTTTTATATCAAAATATTCTTTAAGGTATTCAAATATTTGAATCGCTTCTCCATAGAAAACATCGATACTTCTATTAAAGGGCTCTAGTGACTTGTTTAAGGCTAAAATAGCATGATAGGTAAACTGTAAATGCCTTGTACTAGTATCTGGATGATCAATAGCTGAAGGTTCAAATAAGTAGATGATACGGTATGGAATACCGGCTAGCTCTGCCTTTAACAAAGGCTCATGATCTTGAGAGCGCAGATCGCGTTTTAACCAAACAATATTTATGGATTGCCCTTTCAATAGGTAAGCTCTTTTTTACACTTTTTCCAGAAAGAAAAAAATGACGGATAGTAGCCTTTTATCTTAAACATCCAATCCCTCGGTTCTTCGATACCCTGATAATGCTTATTTAGAGGATGTTCCTTGTAATATATATCTCCAAAGTTATGCTCCCTGATAAGTTGATTAAACTCACCAACATAAATCTGGATACCACTAATATTGCTTGAAAGCGCAATCATAAAATCTATCGATTTGTGAGAGATAGGATATTTTTCAAAGTTCGATGGCTCTAAAAGTAGGATTCTATTGGCAGTAATATCCTTTTTCCAAAGTGGGTCAAGGTTATAGAAATTATAAATACAAGTGGCTTTGTTATGTTCAACTTGAATGGGCTTTTTTTCGGGCAGGGGTGTTTTTAAATGGGGGTTGACTACATCAATTAACGCAGTAGGAATTGGCATTTCCTGAAGAGCGTCATAACTTACATCCAGAAAAGTACGCTGCTGTTGGGTATGGCAGTACTTGTTGATATTATCTTGATCGGCAACATATTTCTTGTTGCTATTGGCACCGGCAACCCATTGCCAACTTAGTGCATTGCTAGCCCAGTCTGCATCCAATAGATGGTAATACATCCATTGGGCAGGCAACTTCCAATGGCTTTGCCCCAAATTACATGCGAGGGAAGCAATGTACATGCGCATGTGGTTGTGTAAATACCCTGTCCGATAAAAATCCTTGATGGCTTTATCTATCGCTTCAATGCCCGTTTGGCCATCTCTGATGGCTTTGGGTAGCGCGTTATTGGAAACGGGTTGTTGTTTATTTTTTAAATCGGCATTAATGGCATTGCCCTTGGTCATCCATATTTGTTGCCAGTAGTCTCGCCATGCCAATTCTTGGATGAACTTTTCGATCTTGGTGGGTTGATAACCTCGTTTTAAAACTTCAGCCAGGATGTATCTTGTGGAAATAACCCCTCTTGAAATATAGGGCGATAAATAGGTAACCGCTCCGTCGAGGTAATTACGTGTTGAAGCGTATGCAATCGGATCGATTTTTCGAACCCGCTGTAAAATTTCCTCATACGAAATAGGAAAAAGCTTAATTTCATCTTCAAAAAGTGCGGTCATTGTCTTTTACTGATTTTATTTCCGGATATGGCGTTTTGCCTTGAGCATTTGAATCGTACCATATCGGGGTGTCGTTTTTTGAGGTGTTTTTGGCTCACTCCACTGTTCACGCGTTTTCTCCAGCGTTTAAAACTCGATGTTTTTAGATTGGTGCGCATTAATTTGATTACTTGCTTTTCAGCCAAACCAAATTGAAAAAGAATCGCTTCGAAAGGCGTGCGATCTTCCCAGGCCATTTCTATAATTCGGTCTAGTTCCCTTTCGGTCAACGCGTTAGCCCTTGCCATAGCCATCCTTTACTTTTTCCCATAACTGATCTGCATTCAGATAAAAACTGCCCAGGGCTTTAAAACTGCATTGTTCAGGGGCTATTATAGAAAGAAAGTTCTCCCCATTATCCCGTTGGTATAAATGATAAACCTTTCCCAAAATGGGTTCAAATGAAAAGTTTGATTTTAGGATGAGTTCGTTGTCTTCAAACTCCCTCATCATTTTCTCATATTCGACCTTTAGTTCCAAAAATTTGGTCTGCATCCTATGGTTAATTTTGTTGATGCTTCTGTTTTTCCAAGCTAGGGTATCGGTAGCTTGAATAACCGGTGCCCCTACATTTGTGGCATAAGGTTTTAAGGCTGCATCATATTTTTGACTATCGGT
>JAHHKH010000174.1 GCA_018679695.1 Maribacter sp. | reverse complement strand
GATTCATGGTATACCGAAAAAGTAATGGTAATATAGGCGCCATAGATTATCGTGAAAAAGCACCCCTATCCGCACATAAGGATATGTATCTTGATTCCTTGGGAAATGTTATTCCTGGCAAGAGTACTTTAGGTGCGACCGCCGTAGGCGTCCCCGGGACTATTGCTGGGATTTTTGAAGTGCATGATAAATTCGGCAGCCTGCCCATTCCAGATATTTTGGAGCCCGTTATCAATTTAGTGGAACGCGGCGTTGTTGTCACTGAAAAACAGGCCAAGCGACTTGAGAATTATAGAGAACGTATTATTGAGGTAAATGGGGATAACACCTTGTTTTTCAACGCTTGTGTAGAAGGTGATACCCTAAACTACCCGGCACTTGCCAATACCCTAAAACGAATATCCAAAAATGGCCGTGATGAGTTCTATTCTGGTGAGACTGCTAAAAAACTGGTAGCTTTCATTCAGGAAAATGGTGGCTATATTACAGCAGAAGACCTGGCCAAGTACAAAGCTATATGGCGTCAACCCATTGTATTCAACTACAAAGATTTGAAAATAATCTCAATGAGTCCACCAAGTAGTGGCGGCGTTACCATGAACCAAATCTTTAAAATGATCGAGCCCTATGATATTTCAAAATTTGGTCATAACTCATCGGAGGCGATACAGTTATTCACCGAAGCTAGTCGTAGGGCCTATGCAGATCGAAATTACTTTCTTGGAGACCCCGATTTTGTTGAAATTCCATTGGATGTTCTATTGAGCCAAGAGTATTTGAAGGAGCGAATGGCAGACTTCAATTTTGACCAGGCTACCGAATCGTCTGAGATAAAACGTGGTGATATCCAGATCATGGAAAGTGCGGAAACCACCCACTACTCCATCATTGATCAAGAAGGAAATGCCGTTTCAGTCACCACTACCCTAAATGGCGCCTATGGATCAAAACTGTATTGCGATGAATTGGGCTTTTTCTTGAACAATGAAATGGATGACTTTAGTGCCAAACCGGGAGTGCCCAATATGTTCGGTCTCATTGGCGCCGACGCAAACAGCATTGCTCCTGAAAAACGTATGCTAAGCTCAATGACCCCAACTATCGTTGAGAAAGACGACAAGCTTTGGATGGTGGTCGGGAGTCCTGGCGGATCTACAATTATAACCGCTGTTGCCCAAACCATCCTAAATACCTATGAATTTAATCTAAGTATGCAAAACGCGGTCAACGCGCCAAGATTCCACCACCAATGGTTACCTGATTTTGTAATATTTGAACCTGAGGGATTTTCCAATACTGTAAAGGATGAACTCAAAAGCAAAGGTTATATCATCAATGAAGACCGTACCCCTATTTTGGGAAAGGTTGATGCAATTCGTGTATTACCTGACGGAAGGTTGGAAGGTGGTGCCGATAAACGCGGTGATGACACAGCCGTAGGTTTTTAAAATAGTTATTGAAAGAAATTATGATACAATCCTATAAAAGAAAACCCAAATTGGCTGCTCATTACGACTCGATATTAATTGGTTCTGGTATGGGTAGTTTAACGACAGCTGCAATTTTGTCCAAGGAAGGTCAGCAGGTTTTAGTACTGGAACGCCATTATACAGCAGGTGGATTTACCCATGTTTTCAAGCGAAAGGGTTACGAATGGGATGTTGGTATACATTACATAGGCGAGGTTCAACGACCTAAAAGTATCACTAAAAACCTTTTTGATTATGTGAGTGACTCCAAGCTTAAATGGGCCGATATGGGTAAGGTGTATGACCGAATTTACATTGGGGACAAAGCTTATGACTTTGTCAAGGATGTGCAAAAGTTCAAACAAAAGCTATATGGCTATTTCCCAAGTGAGAAATCGGCCATTGATGCGTATTTGAATTTGGTATTTGCAAGTACAAAGGCCACCCGAAACTATTTTATGGAAAAGGCATTACCTCCATTGTTATCTAAATTGGTGGGCAGACGCATGAGAAAGCCTTTTCTTCAATTTTCGAACAGGACTACGTACGACGTATTACGTGAACTTACAAAAAATGAGGAGTTGATCAAGGTCCTTACTGGGCAATATGGGGATTATGGTTTGCCCCCTAAGAAAAGTAGTTTTTCGATGCATGCATCTGTGGTTCGTCATTATTTCAGTGGTGGTAGCTTTCCCGTCGGAGGATCCTCCCAAATCGTCGATAATATAGACCCTGTAATCGAAAAAGCCGGTGGCACAATTCTTATCAATGCCGAAGTTGACAAAATCGTCATAAAAAATAACAAGGCCATTGGTGTTCAAATGTTGGATGGAAAGATTTTCCAGGCGAAGAATATTATTTGTGGGGCAGGAATAATGACTACTTATACAAAACTGTTGCCGGAAAAAATTAAGGTAAAATACAAACTGGAGGGGCAATTGACCAAAGTGCGACGTTCAGTGGCCCATGCATGCCTTTATAT
>JAHHKH010000265.1 GCA_018679695.1 Maribacter sp. | reverse complement strand
TAATTACATACAACGTGCTACGTGGATGATTCCGTAGCGAGAAATCAGTTCTGATTTCGAATTAGGAATCGACACCTGTCTAAAATACAAAGTTTCACTTAAACGACTTAACCAGCAATGGATTATAGCATCGATGAAAAAGCAGTAAGTCGAGTATCTTTAATTTATAGCAAAATTCTTAAAGATATGAACACTCAAATTACTGCCATACCGAAGTTATACATTGGCATCGACATTCACAAACGAAGTTGGAAGGTACATTGTGCAACGGATTTGTTTTCCGGCAAGTCCTTTTCAATGAAACCTGAACCTGAACAATTGCGGAATTATGTACTAAAACATTTTCCGGATTATGAAGTGTCAACCGCCTATGAGGCCGGTTGCTGTGGTTATTCCGCACACCGTTCCTTTGAGGGCTATGGTTGGACATCATTGGTGGTCAACCCGGCCGATATCCATAGAAAGGGCAAGGAGAAGCATACCAAGACCGATAGGATAGATGCGCAATTGATAGCCAGGGAGCTAAAGGACGGTCGTTTGGAGAGTATCATGGTTCCGGAAAAAAAACGCGAAGAGCTCCGCAGTCTTTTCAGGCGCAGGAACGATTTGGTCAAGGACTTTCGCAGGGTCAAGAGCTATATCAAGATGCAACTGTTGTATTTTGGGGTAAAGGAGCCCGAGGAGTTCGACAACGACCACTGGAGCCATAAGTACAGAAACTGGTTGGACACCATGGTCTTTGAACACCCAACAGCTAAGGCAACCTTGGATAGCCGAATGCGTTTCTTCCGATTCGTGGACCAAGAGCTGAGGGATGTCTCGACACAGCTCAGAAGGTATTGCAAGACGCATCATAAGAAAGACTATATGTTGCTACGGAGCATACCGGGTATCGGCGGAATAGTCGCCTGTGGCATTTTATGCGAATTAGGGAATCTTAGACGTTTCAACAGCGTAAAACATTTGGCAGGTTATGTAGGTCTTGCGCCAGGGGTTCATCAAAGTGGCAGTAATTATAAAACGCTGGGCATAACTCCACGTGCGCACCGTTTGATACGGAGCTATTTCGTAGAGGCGGCTTGGCAGGCGATACGTGCCGACCCGGTGATGCAATCCTATTATCGCAAACATCAGGGCAGGAACACAAAGAGTATAATTATCAAGGTAGCTAGAAAGCTACTTAGTAGAACTTTGGCGGTCATCAAAACTGAAGTTCCCTATACGATAGGAGTGGTGGAATAATTTAAGAGAATGATAAAAAAGAACCATAACAAAGCTCACAGAAATTGACAGGCCCGTATCACAAAACAACGTGGGTAACTCATTATATTGGGATTACATTTTTATAGCAAGTGACCGGGCTTATTATAACTTTTGATCATACAGATGCTGGTGACGTTTCAAGAATCGAATCGATCACATATAGGATGCGGAGCAAGTTATATTTAAAAGAAAAAAAGTGGTCTAAGTAAAAAAGAAAATATTAATTAACTTTAGGGAACTGGACTATGGCTTTTCATAGGACATGTTGTTGTGTAGTTTTTTTACTTTTCTATTTCCAGAAACGACCAAAAGAGTTTTTAGCAACTTCATCCCAATTTGGCGGAAGAGTCTTTCGTCATAATTGTATTCTTCTATGGTCAATTATTTTAAAAAAAAGTCAATATTGAACTCCTCTATTCAAAATAAAAAGAACTCATTTCTGTAATGAGGTTATTCATCATTTCCATTCCTTTTACTAATTCGTCTTTAGCGATAAATTCATCGGCACGATGTGCTTGGGCAATAGAACCTGGTCCACAAATTGCTGACTGAAATCCTTCAGCAGCAAATTGCCCAGCTTCGGCAGCATAAGCAACTGTATTTAATTTTGAGTTTCCTGAGATACGCCTTACTAGACCTACAATAGCGTCAGTTTCTTTTGTGTCGAGATGTACGACAGGTGGATGGTTTTCAATAGTTTTTATCTTAAAACCCGGAAATCTTTGTTGTAATTTTTGCTCACGTTCGCTGCAATATGTTTTAAATTCATTAACAATTGTTTCTGTTTTATCCATTGGAATGGTTCGTAAATCCCAATAAAAATGGGCTTTATCTGCAATAACGTTCGGAGCAA
>JAHHKH010000250.1 GCA_018679695.1 Maribacter sp. | reverse complement strand
CCGCTAAGGTTAAACACCCACACTTAAACATATACCGATCCCTCTGTCCATACAACAACAGCCTCAGATTCCGCGGGATTGGGAAACAGAATTAAATTGGAACTAAGGGGTAGCTGCTGCAAAAAAGTTCCTTTACAGGCCTTGCTTGAATACAGGTGGGAAAATTTTTGTGTTAATGGGACGCGAAACCTTTTCGGCTGGACAAAATTTATTAACAGATATTACAAAAAATACCAGCCCAATCCTTGTTGGTGAACCAAGTGGTTCCAAGCCCAACCATATTGGAGAAGCTCGATGGTTTAGGTAACCTTATTCAGGATTAATGGGGGCTAATTTAAACCCAATTTCATCAAACTACAAAAGCAGAGGATAATCGCAAATGGATTGCGAAACCTATTCCCATAAATATGTCGTCGACAGATTATTTTATTGGAACTGACAAAGCCTTAAATACAATATTGGAACTCATAAAACCTGATTAAAGAAGTTAACAAACCACCATCTGTTTAGTTATTAAATATTAAACTTATTATTTTTTAATGATGTTTAAGTAACCTTTTTACATATTGCCTAGTTGTAATCCAAACTCCTTTACTTTTTCCCAATTGGTATATTCAATTTCTGCATTTGTATTAGTTGGTCCTTTGGTCATCCACATAATAAATTGAATCATAATTCTATCAAAATACGGATATTTTTTATAGTCTAGTTTTCCAGCAAATACCTCAACTATAGTAGGTGTCCAATCAATGGATTTAAAAAATTTTATCACATACGGGTTGGTGCCCGGTGTGCTTTTTTCAGGTTTTCTTGCAACCAGGTTAACAGAAAAGAAAGCTGTTTTTATACTGTCAAGTTCTTTTTTATGGGTATTTATAAAGTCAATTACTTTTTTATTATGAACTCCGTATCTAATGCTTGCGCCAATAATAAGCTTATCATAATTGGTTATTGCCATATTAAAATCATCAATTGAAAATAGGGCAATGTTTGGATTGCTTTGTAGCAATATGTCTTGAAGCATATTGCAAATTTTTAGCGTATGGCCGTCTACCGAAGAATATAGTATCGCAGTTTTATCATTCATCTTACTATCAAATAATAATGGGCGTTCAGTATTTACACCAATTAATAACAACAATTATGTAAAGGTACTGTTTCTTTTATCCTGTAAATACTACCATTGATTAAATTTAACTTTAAGAAACTGTACCAGGTTCCAAATCCTAAAAAAGAATTGAACTTGAATTTGAATCTGTCCAACTTTGGATAAGTTTTCGTTTAAGCTAAAGTAATTTTAAACTAAAATATATAGGCCATTGCGCAGACCCTTGTCAAAACGTAGGGAGTTTTCGAGGCCCCATCATGACCTAATTTCAAAAGGTAAGGCGTGAAAATATCATTATCATATCATCGTTTTGCAAAGTCATCTAAAACGAACGCTTCTTGAGACCAATCCTATGATAGACTCATTGAAATTAACCCCACCTTAATTGTCCTTTTGAGATAGGGGGAATTTGAATATAGTCAGTAGCGATCTAAAGAAACCTCCAGTATCATAAAACGGCAGTTTCATGAGCCTCCTATTCATCCAAATGACGAAGACTGATATAGGTCATTGTACTTCGAACCCATACAAGATAATTTTGATTTTGATACTGCGAATCACAAAAGAGGGTTCATAGTGTTATTTAAAGCATTAAAAGTTATAATCATGAAGAGATCAATTTTGGCGAGTATGCTTGCCGTTGCAACAATTTTTAGTGTATCGGCACAAAACGAAGTTGAAAACACACTGCCAGAGTTTGAGATCAAAGTAATAACAAGCATTGAGTCTATCGTCCCTCTTGGTCTAGGTCGCTCGCGAATTATTTCTGCAAATACTGATCGCGATTACGAAGAATTTTCTTCAGAACAAACTGAAAACGACAATACACGAAACAAATCCAAATGGAAAGATATTCGTGTCAAGGACTTTGAAGAAATAAAACTATTGAACTTTTATAATGTTGGTGGTATCCGCTTCCAGAATATAGCCGCCAATGATGCTGTAATATCGTCTAAATTAACATCGAAGTTAGCTGATGGTTGGGATTTGATATTTGTGACAAGCGCCGTAGAATGTGATGCTGGTGAAACTGATGAGCAGGGTATATTCATCACACGATATCTTTTTAAGAGGAAATTATAAGCATAAAAAAGGAAACGATGTAAACGTTAAGAATAAGGGTTATTCAAAATGTTGATGAAGGGAGAAAATGCCTTATATTAGTTAAGCTAGCGGTACTGGTTTACGCAGAATGATAACCTGATAGTAGCATCGCTTATGTGGACCTATGATGAGCCTTTAGGAGAATGTGGTTCCGCAGAGGAGTCCTATCCAGGTGATGTGAAGGCATAGGGTTTAGGCTTGGATTATCAACGTTTTAACTGTAAAAAAATATTTTCAGCGCTTATTCCGGATTTCCCCTATTGGAGTTATGCCGGCTTTCTTGGAAGTAGGTTTTGGCTGATATGGATGATTACTATTGGGGTGTTTCTTCTAAGAAGAAAAATTGAATAAAACTAACTTTTGGGTTAAAGTGAATTTTAAGAAATACATAGCAGAGCTTAAAAGACGTAATGTATTTAAATCGGCGATAGCCTATTTGGTGGTTGCATGGTTAATAGCCCAGGTATCCGATATTGTTCTTCCAACTTTTAATGCACCACCTTATCTCATGAAAACCTTGATCTTTATATTGATTATAGGCTTTCCGATTATTTTGGTTTTTGCTTGGGTATATGAATTTACGCCACAAGGAATTAAGAAAACAAACAATGATGGAGTGGAGACATCAATATCACCACAAACGAAGTATCGGCTCAACAATGACAACAAAAAACTAGCAGTGTTACCCTTTCAGAACATCAGTCCAAACAATGGCAGTAATTATTTTAGTGATGGGCTGACTGAAGAAATCATTATCCGTTTGTCCGGAATCAAAGAGCTTGAGATCGCTTCACGACGCACTTCCATGCAGTACAGGGATTCTAAATTGGATATTGCATCATTGGGTCGGGAATTGAACGCGAGATATCTTTTGCAAGGAACTGTTCGCAAGCATAATAACGATTTAAGAATAGCAGCGGAGCTAATTGATGTCGAAAAGGATTCTGAACTTTGGGCCGAGATTTACAGCGGCAAGATGGCGGATGTTTTTGTTATTCAGGAACAGGTATCAAAGAAGATTGTAAAATCGTTGCAACTAAAACTTACTGATAAGGAAAAAGTGGCACTTGGCAGAAAAGCAACGATGAATAGTGAGGCTCATGATGCCAACTTAAAAGCTCGTGAGTTTCTGTTTAGATATACAAAGAGCTATCTTCTTTTAGCTATTGATCTTTTTCAAAATGCAATAGATTTGGATCCAAAATATGCTGCTGCCTATGCTGGTATGAGCGAGGCTTGTGCCCTATTATATGAAACACATGATAAAAAGCCCATATGGCTTGAAAAGGCGGAAGAAACCTCATTGAAAGCATTAATCTATGATCCCAACTCATCTGAAGCCTATAGTGCTCTTGGGCTGGTTTATTATAACAAAAATTTACTGAATGAAGCATTGATAGCCGTTCAAAAGGCAATTTCATTTGACCCTGATAATTTTTTTGCCTATTGGATAAGGGGCAGACTCTATAGAATGATGGACAGGGATTCTGAAGCGATAATCGATTTCAATAAAGTATTAGATCTTTGTCATGACTTCCATTCTGCTTACGGTGATTTGCAGATGTCCTATGAAAAATTAAAAGACAAACAAAATCTAGGGCATACAATCAAACGGGCAGCGGCATTTTACCCCTCTTATTTGCTGCGGTACCCAGATGACGCGCGTGCCCACCAATTTTATGCCTTTACATTGAAAAGGTTAGGCCGTTTGGAAGAAGCTAAGGAAGAAATGAAAAAAGGGATTGAACAAAACCCAAATGACCCGATTATTATTTATAATGGGGCCTGTTTTTATGCATTGATAGGTAATCTGACAGCGGCCATTGAAAATCTCAAAAGAGCAATAGATAACGGGTTTGGAAATTATGAATATATCAAACATGACCCTGATCTTGATAGCTTACGTAAAGAGCCCGATTTCATTGCACTAATGCAAGGGAAATAACTAGTTTAAAATAAGCTTATGAAGCGGCCTTTGTACTAACTAATTTTATGAAAGGAAAATGAAAGCAGCGATTTATGAAACCTATCAAGGGCCTATAACCATACAGAATGTGGTAGATCCCATTCCAAAGGAACACGGAGTCGTTATTTCGGTTAAAGCTACTGGATTGTGTCGTAGTGATTGGCATGGATGGAAGGGTCATGACCCGGATATTGAACTGCCCAATGTTCCTGGACACGAGTTTGCCGGAACTGTAAAGTCTATTGGGAAAAATGTCAAAAAATTTCATATCGGAGACAGAGTTACAGTTCCTTTTGTATGCGGATGCGGAAGTTGTGGACAATGTTTATCAGGCAATCATCAAGTGT
>JAHHKH010000247.1 GCA_018679695.1 Maribacter sp. | reverse complement strand
ACTATTTTGGAAGGTTCCCTGCACCAGTATTTTCTCAAAGACCATTTTCCTTCTTTGACCGATTGTCATGGGGATAATAGTCCCACGGCTTATTTTCAAAAACTAGTCTTCACGGTACTAAAATCATAATTGTAATGACAAAGAATATTATGACCGCCTGGCAGCGGCTTATGGGATTGCTGCGCTTGGATAAACGAGATGTATTTCAAGTTTTTTACTATGCTATTTTTGCTGGTATTGTTAACCTATCCTTACCACTAGGTATTCAAGCCATAATAAATTTAATTCAGGGCGCACAGATAAGTACATCTTGGATCGTTCTGGTAATTTTGGTAACATTGGGCGTGGCTTTCGTTGGGGTATTACAGCTGATGCAAATTCGCATTATTGAAAATCTGCAACAAAAGATTTTTACACGTTCTTCCTTTGAGTTTGCCTATCGTTTTCCAAAAATCAAGATGAGTGAGCTGGTCAACTACTATCCACCCGAGTTGGCCAATCGTTTTTTCGATACTCTGACCGTTCAGAAGGGTTTGTCAAAAATATTGATTGATTTTCCCGCTGCCTTACTGCAGATTATTTTTGGACTTCTTCTGCTTTCTTTTTACCATCCTTTTTTTATTATCTACGGTATACTTTTGTTGATATTGATTTACGTAGTTTTTAAGTTTACAGCTCAAAAGGGACTCGATACAAGCCTTTCAGAGTCAAAATATAAGTACAAGGTAGCACACTGGTTGCAGGAGGTTGCAAGATCTATTGTAAGTTTTAAGCTTTCAGGAAAGACTTCCCACGCACTTGACAAGAATGATGAATTGGTTACGGAATATCTTGAGGCACGTGAAAGTCACTTTAAAATCCTAGTCCTTCAGTTTGTTCAAATGATCGGCTTTAAGGTTTTAGTCACCGCAGGGTTATTGTTGATAGGCGGGCTTTTAGTCTTGAATCAAGAGATGAATATAGGCCAGTTTGTAGCGGCGGAAATTATTATTCTTTTGGTTATCAGTTCGGTTGAAAAATTGATTACCGGGCTTGAAACCTTTTATGATCTGCTTACCTCCTTAGAGAAGTTGGGGCAGGTAGTCGACAAAGATCTTGAATCCCAAGAAGGGGAGAAACCATTTGCTGAGAACCAAGGCTTCAACATTCAATTGGATGAAGTTTCGTACAAAGTTCCGGATAGGGACAAGAAAATAATTGATAAGGTTAGCCTTTCAATAACCCCTAGCTGTACTATTCTTCTTAAAGGTGCAAGTGGCTCTGGCAAATCTACCCTGTTAAGAATCATCGCGGGAATACTAGTGCCCGATTCAGGGGGTGTTTTCATTAATGACGTTTCATTGAAAGCGGCTAACCTAAATTATTATCGATCGCATATTGGTCAATCATTACCAGAAGAATCACCTTTTGAAGGTACAATTCTGAATAATATCACTTTTGGTGATAAAAGTATTCCGCAGGAAGATATTTACTGGGCCCTGGATAATGTAGGTTTAACGCAGTTCGTCAAGGAACAACCTCAGGGATTACAAACGGTGTTGTATCCTGAAGGAAAGCAAATTCCTTCAACAGTCTCTAAGAAAATTGTTTTGGCCCGTAGTATAGTCAGGAAACCAAAACTTCTGATCTTAAAGGATCCATTGGATCATTTTGATCCAAACGAAGCCCAAAGGATCATAAACTTCTTAAGTAACCCTGAAAATGGTTGGGCCTTGCTAGTGGTTAGTTCCAACTTGAGATGGACCGATAGATGTACAAGAATCATCACCATGGAGAATGGTCGAATTATTAACGAGAAATAGTAAATCATGCTGAATATTTCACATAATCAACTCAATAAAAAGGTAAATCTGAATCATTTCAACTCGGCTCAAAAAGTTTTCCATGAGCGTGATTATAAGCATTTCAATCGCTTTTTGTTGTCTTTCGCCATTGCAGCGTTTTTGATTCTTTTTCTTCCATGGACCCAGAATGTCAGTGGTAAGGGTTATTTGACCACTTTAAGGCCTGATCAACGGCCTCAGACCATACAGTCCCCGATTCCGGGACGTATTGAGAAGTGGTACGTTCAAGAAGGGGATTATGTCAAAAAAGGGGATACTATTTTATTCATTTCTGAAATTAAGAATGAATATTTCGACCCTAATCTGGTAGAACGTACAGGTCAGCAAATAAAGGCGAAATCAGCTTCCGTTACTTCCTATGAAGGCAAGGTAAAGTCATTGGGCAATCAGATTTCTGCTTTGACTAATGAACGTAGACTGAAATTGGAACAGGCGAAGAACAAATTATTACAGGCAAATCTAAAGGTACAAAGTGACAGTATAGACCTTGAGGCAGCACGGACCAATATTAGTATCGCCCAAAGGCAGTACAACCGGGTGGTTCAATTGCAATCAGAAGGTTTGAAAGCCGTTACGGACGTTGAAGAAAAGCGACTCAAATTGCAGGAGACCCAAGCAAAACTCATTTCTCAAGAAAATAAGCTGCTTGCTACCAAGAACGAGGTGCTTAATGCCCAAGTTGAAATCAGCCGGGTGCAAAATGAGTATATCAACAAGATTTCAAAAGCCGAAAGTGATAGGTTCACCGCACAATCGAGCCAATTTAATTCTGAAGCCCAGGTGACCAAGTTAGAGAATGAATATACCAATTATGAGATGCGAAATGAGATGTACTACATTCGGGCACCTCAAAATGGATTTATCAATAAGGCTATACAAGGCGGAATTGGCCAAACGTTCAAAGAGGGCGAAGCACTCTTAGGAATTATGCCTGCCGATATCGATATGGCCGTTGAGACTTTTGTAGAGCCTCTCGATTTACCATTGATTCATTTGGGCGAAAAAGTGCGTATTCAATTTGATGGTTGGCCCGCTATCGTTTTCAGTGGATGGCCCAATGTGTCTTATGGTACTTATGGTGGGAAGGTGGTGGCCATCGAGACTTTTATCAGCCAAAATGGCAAGTATAGGGTGTTGCTTGCTCCTGACCCAGATGACCACGAGTGGCCAAAAGATATTCGTGTTGGCTCAGGGGCAAACACAATTGCGTTATTGGAAGATGTGCCTATTTGGTATGAGCTATGGCGTCAATTGAACGGTTTCCCGCCAAATTATTATCAACCACAAGACATTGATTCCGATTCTAAAAAGAAATAGTCATGCGAAATTATAGTGTTTTTCTATTTTTTGTTTGGTGCATCATGCTTAGTGGTCAGGCGCAGGACTCGATCGTTCTTCGATTCAACGAGTATTTGGGCTACGTAAAGAAATACCATCCGATAACAAAACAGGCCGAACTGCAATTGGGTATTGGTCAAGCTAATCTAATGAAGGCGCGCGGTGGCTTTGACCCCAAGATTGAAGTTGATTACGACCAAAAACAGTTCAAAGGCAGTGAGTATTACGAGCGGTTGAATGCCACTTTTAAGATTCCCACCTGGTATGGGATTGAATTTAAAGGAAATTATGAGCAGAATGAGGGGCAATTCTTGAATCCTTCGGAATTCGTTCCATCCGATGGTTTGTATAGTGCGGGAGTCTCTATATCGGTTGGCCAAGGTTTATGGATCAATGAACGAATGGCCACCCTTAAAAAGGCCAAATTTTTTAGGAATCAGTCCAAGGCCGATAGGGACTTGTTGGTGAACCAGATTCTTTATGAGGCCACTCTGGCATATTTCGATTGGTTGAAGGCCTATAATGAGGCTATGATCTATCAAAACTTTTTGAATAATGCCAAAATCAGATTTGAAGGGATCAAAAGCAGTGCCAGTGCTGGCGATATTGCTGCGATAGATACGGTGGAGGCAAAGATCGCAATGCAATCAAGGAAGTTGGGCTTGGAACAAGCCAATGTGAAATTAATGAATCGCTCTCTAGAACTATCGAACTTTTTATGGTTGAACGATGGAATCCCTATAGAGTTGCAGCCCAATGTGATTCCTGATACCGATATCGAAGGGGATATTGATATTACCCTTGAGATTTTAGGAAAACCTTTGGATAGTTTTACCATTGAAAATCATCCAAAGTTGAAATCTTTAGGGTATAAAATTGATGGATTACGAGTAGAAAAACGGTTGAAGGCGAATAGGTTATTGCCTACAATTGATTTGGAATATAATTTTTTGACGGAAACGCCAGAATTGATCAATTCCTTTGAAACCGAACAATACAAAGGGGGTATAAATTTTCAATTACCCCTATTTCTAAGAAAGGAACGAGGCGAATTAAAACTGGCCAAATTTAAATTACAGGATGCCCAATATGACTTTGATAACGCCCAGATACAGCTAGAGAATAAAATACTTGCCGTATATAGGGAATTGGATTCATTTGGTATGCAGAATACACTGATCGATGAAATAGTAGGTAACTATAACACACTTTTAATCGCTGAGGAACGCAAGTTCAGTTTTGGAGAAAGTTCCTTGTTTTTAATCAATTCCCGGGAAAGTAAACTCATCGATGCAGAAATGAAACGGATAGAGGTGCAAAATAAATATTATGTAACCAAGGCAAAATTGTTCAATAGTCTTGCAGTAAACCCTCAAAATCTTTGAACTTTTTAAAGCCAATACAATGAAAAATCAAGAAAATCGTTCGCAGTCAAAGAGTATTGGTACAAAATTAATGATAAAGGACTCTTTTTTTATCATTTCCGGCATATTTTCGGCTGCCTTTGGTCTGGAAAGTTTCCTTTTTCCAAATCGTTTTATTGATGGAGGTGCAACCGGAATTTCCCTTTTGTTTGCTGAAGTTACCGACATGCCGCTTTCCCTGCTTATTATTTTAGTGAATATTCCTTTTTTAGTTATAGGGCTAAGGGTCATTGGACGAACTTTTACCATTAAGGCAAGTTTAGCCATTTTGGGATTAGCATTGGTATTGGCCACTGTAAACTTCCCCGAAATTACCCAGGATAAATTATTGGTTGCCGTTTTTGGGGGATTTTTCTTGGGTGCAGGAATCGGACTATCCATTCGTGGTGGTGGGGTATTGGATGGTACTGAAGTTTTGGCCATTTTCTTGAGTAGAAAGATGGGATCAACAATTGGCGATGTTATTGTCTTGATCAACCTAATTATTTTTTTAGCGGCTGCCTATCTTCTTTCAATAGAAACAGCATTGTATTCCATGCTCACTTATCTGGCAGCCTCTAAAACCCTCGATTTTGTAGTTGAAGGAATTGAGGAATATACCGGGGTTACAATTATTTCAAATTACAGTGAGGAGATTCGGCAGATGATTATTGAAAAATTGGGCCGCGGGGTAACCATTTATAATGCCAAAGGAGGTTTTCGGCAAAACGGAATTCATAACCATTACGAAGTTCTTTATACGGTGATAACCCGATTGGAAATTCGAAAATTAAATATTGAGATCACCAAAATCGACTCCAAGGCGTTTGTTGTCATGAACAAGTTAAATGATACCCGCGGCGGAATGATCAAAAAGAGGATATTGTAAGGATTCATAAGAATTGTCTACGAATGTCACTTAAGTTACCAAAAAATTAAAGCTGCAGCCGTAATTTTGATTTTTAATGTTTTTACTATGGAAACAATCGTTTTAGAGAACTCGGAAAAAACTACTGAAGAGTTGGTGCAAAAAGGAATTTCGAAGGCCATGACCTACCAAGACTATCGATTATTGGTAGATGAATTGTCAGCGAGAGGCAGATCAACTGGTCCTGAACAAACCGAGGTTTTGACCAACTATACGGTCTTGAATCAAAGGCGAATGAAACGACTTGATAAAACACTGAAAATCTATGAGGATTCGTTCAAAAAAATCAATGGCTTTAATAAAAAAATCACTTGGTTGGTTCTTACCGAAAGTTGGTGCGGTGATGCTGCCCAAACCTTGCCCATGATTAATAAGGTGGCTGAACTCAATGATAATATTTCATTAAAAGTCATCTTACGGGATGATAATTTGGATATCATGAACCGTTTTTTGACGAATGATGCAATGAGCATTCCTAAATTGATCATGATCGGGTATGCTTCAGGCGAAATTCTTGGGGATTGGGGCCCCAGACCAAAAGAAGCCACTCAAATGGTAAGCGATTACAAAAAAGAACATGGTCAGCTAACTGCAGAATTTAAAGAGGCATTACAAGTTTGGTATAATAAGGACAAAGGACAGGGTACACTTAACGACCTTTTGGAGCTACTTGCTTTGGAATAAATAGGTAATGGTTCCTTTTTGTGAAGTTTTAGTTGAGGAATCAAACTGGGCTTTTAAGGCATAGGTTATGGCATTCTCAACCAAACAACCGTTTGAAGTACCTGAACTTTTTTCATTGAAACTGGCATCTGTGACATTTCCAACGGCATCCACTGTAATATTGATGACCACTTTACCACCTTCAATACAAGTATAGATTGGGGGCGGAAGTTCATAATTATTCCGGCCAATAAGGGAATAGGAAACTGAGGTTCTTCTGGCAGCCAGATTATTGGTTCGCTCTTCTTTTTGGGCTTCACGTTCTCCAAGCAGTTGCTTTTTCTCTTCCCTTTGTTTGGCCAATTCTTTCACCTTTGCGGTATATTCGGGGTCTTCATCGCTATATTCGGAACTCCCTTCGGATTCATTGGCGGCCTTCTCCTCTAGAATTTCCTCAAGTGTTTTTAAGGGTTCAGGATTACCGTAGCTGGGTTTTGCCGTCTCATTATAGGCCATGTGGCTTTTTATGGGATCCTGCTCCTGCAGTTCCTCCAGTAATTTTTCCTTTTCCTCTAAAAGTTCCTCGAGTTCTTCATCATCCAAAACCAATTCAACAACATACTCATCTTCTTGTTGCTGTCCACCAAGATGAATATTGTACAGAGCCAACACCATGATAGACATGGAGAAGAATGTAATGAGCAGTGATAATTGTTGGCGGTTGAGATTCATAGTGCTATAACCACTTTTTTATTTAATTATTTTAATTTCTCGTTGAAAAAGGATTGCAGTTCCTAATTTAGTGGGAATTTGCCCCATTTCCAAGCAACGTTTCCCCAAAAACAACAGGGTCCAGGGCTTTATTTACGTTGAAATCACCTATTTTGGTTCTTCTTAGGGCTGTTAAATGGGCTCCAGATTGCAAAGCTTTTCCAAAATCATGTGCCAAGGACCTAATATAGGTTCCCTTACTGCAAACCACTCTGAAATCAATGTTTGGTAGTTTGATTTTAGTGATTTCAAACTCGTAAATTGTAACCGTCCGTTTTTTTATTTCAACGGACTTTCCTTCACGTGCAAATTCATAAAGTCGTTTTCCGTCCTTTTTTAATGCCGAAAACAGGGGTGGTACTTGTTCAATCTTCCCGATAAAAGAGGTTTTTGTGGTATGTATCATTTCTTCGGAGATATGGTCAATTGGGAAGGTTTTATCAATTGAAGTTTCTAGATCGAATGATGGGGTTGTAGCCCCGAGGGTAATCGTTCCCGTATATTCTTTTACCTGACCTTGAAGTTCATTTATTTTTTTTGTGAACTTTCCAGTGCAGATAAGTAAAAGTCCAGTCGCCAATGGATCTAACGTGCCTGCATGCCCGATTTTAATTTTTTTTAAGTGGAATTTCTTCCGGATGGCCCATTTAAGCTTATTCACTGCCTGAAATGATGACCAACCCAAGGGTTTATCAATTAGAAGCAGTTGACCGTCTAAAAAATCTTCTTTGGATAGTGAATTCATAGTAATGGATTCTTTTGCATTTCCTTCTTGGTGATATGGGTCTTTATCCCCAAAAGCTATAACCGATTGCAATTAGTCCTACCAGTAAGCAGTATATGGCGAAGTAAGTAAGTTTGCTTTTTTTTACCAGTTGTATCATCCAGGTACAGGCCGCCATCCCTGCAAAAAAAGCAGCTATGAAACCCACACCCATGGCAAAGGTATTTTCGCTTTCAAAACTAAGCTCACCGCTCATGATATCTTTACTCATTTTACCGATTATCAGAGGTACAACCATTAGGAATGAAAAACGGGCAGCTTTTGTCTTGTCAACACCTAATAAGACCGATGTTGAAATGGTCGCTCCGCTTCGGGAAATTCCTGGAAGCATGGCAATTGCTTGTGAAATACCGACGATAAATGCATTTTTATAAGTTACCTTTCTATCTGTATCCTTTGCTCTATCGGCAAAATAGAGAAGAACCGCCGTAATCAGTAGCATAAAACCAACAAATCGTATATCACCTCCGAAAAAAGCTTCTAACTGTTCTTCAAAAAACAGCCCGATGAAAGTAGCGGGCAACATTGAAATGATGATCTTTAATGAAAATCGGGTTTCCTCATTCCATTTAAATTGAAAAAGTCCACTAAGAATTTCCCAAACATCTTTTCGAAATACGACAATCGTACTCAATGCCGTTGCAAAATGAAGTACTACCGTAAATAATAAACTTTCTTCTGGGACTGAGTTATCACCTAAAATAGCTTTACCTAATTCCAAATGTCCACTGGATGATACGGGAAGAAATTCCGTGAGTCCCTGGATAATGCCAAGAATGATGGCGTCTAAGGTCTCCAAATTAATCGCGCTTCTTATGGGGATTCAACAATATGGCATAAATCTCGATGCCCAAACCGATCAATACGAGTGTGGGAGCCAACCGTATGCGTCGAAAATTATAGATTTCATCATTAAAAACATTAGGGTCGTCACTACCGCCACCGCTCATTAAAATGAAACCTAAAGCGATAAAAGCTATCCCCAAAAACATGAACATATAATTCCTCTTTTGGAATATAAATTCAGGTTTAGCTGCTCGCTCGCTCGATTTGTTTTGCTTTTTACCCATATGGCAAATTTAATAATATAATTCGTCTGTCCTAAGATTTAAAAAGCGTTGCGTAGCAAAATAAGTACTGATCAAGGAGATCAAAACCCCCAAAACAAATACGCCCACAAATAGCAATATCAAAATTGTACTGTCTTGGAATAGCTTAAGTTCGGAAAAATTCTTATCCAAATAGACCAATACCCCCCCTAAAGCCAATAATGCCAAAACCGCCCCCAACATTCCCAATTTAATATTCGTCCAAATAAATGGTCTTCGAATGAAGATTTTCGTTGCCCCAACCATTTGCATGGTTTTAATAATAAACCGTTTTGAGTAGATCGACAATCTAATGGAGCTATTAATGAGTAAAACAGCAATAAAGGTGAATATGGCACTTGCAACGAGGATCCAAAGACTTATTTTTTTTACGTTATCGCTTAGTAGCCCAACCAAAGGTTTATCATAACTCACTTCATCAACATAATTCTTTTTCGAGATTTCAGTCGCTATATCCTCAATTTGTTCCGGGGAGACAAAGTCGGCGTTCAATTGAACATCAATAGAGTTTTTTAAAGGGTTGTAACCCAGGAAATCTATAAAGTTCTCCCCAATTTCCTCACTATGTTGCTCAGCTGCCTCCTCCTTGGAAACATAGGTTGCGGTTTTGGTATATTTGGCCATTGCGAGACTCTTTTGTAATTGGTCAACCTCAACCTCTTTGGCATTTTCCTTTAAAAATACCGAGATAGTAATCTGCTCCTTAAAATGATCCGCCATCTTTTTGGTATTCAACACCAGCATCCCTAATATGCCAAGAAGAAAAAGCACCAATCCTATACTCAAGACCACTGAAAAGTAAGAGGAAATCAGCTTTCGTTTTTGATAGTTTTCAAAAGAATTGCTCATGTATGCGTTATGAATATGTAAAAATAGGAAAGTAAATCGAATAAACTTATTTTTGGGCGGTATAGTAAATAAAGCGACATAATGCAATACAATTTCAAAGAAATTGAGGCCAAATGGCAAAAATATTGGGCAGATAACGAGACGTTCAGGGCAGAGAATAAGTCCGATAAGGAAAAGTATTATGTGCTGGATATGTTCCCATATCCCTCGGGGGCAGGTCTCCATGTAGGGCATCCGTTAGGCTATATTGCCAGTGATATCTATGCACGTTACAAAAGGCATAAAGGATTCAATGTGTTGCATCCTATGGGATTTGATTCCTTTGGCTTACCTGCAGAGCAATATGCAATTCAAACTGGGCAGCATCCTGCGATAACCACTGAGACCAATATCAAAAGATATCGTGAACAATTGGATAAAATCGGTTTTTCCTTTGATTGGAACCGTGAAGTTCGAACCTCGAATCCCGATTATTATAAATGGACACAATCGATATTCATCCAATTATTCAATTCTTGGTATAATCAAGATGCTGATAAGGCCGAGGATATCGAAACTTTGATTGCCCAATTTGAAAAAAGCGGTAATTCAAAGGTAAATGCCGTTTGTGATGAAAATGTGGAACTCTTTTCCGATTCCGATTGGAATGGATTTTCAAATAAAGAAAAGCAAGAAAAATTATTGCAATATCGGTTGACCTACTTGGCAGAAACCGAAGTTAATTGGTGTCCTGCCCTTGGCACTGTCTTGGCAAATGATGAAATCGTAAATGGCGTATCGGAACGTGGAGGGCACCCTGTGGTTCGAAAGAAGATGACACAGTGGAGCATGCGGATAACGGCCTATGCCCAGCGTTTGTTGGATGGTTTGGATAAAATAGATTGGCCACAACCTTTAAAAGATTTACAGACCAATTGGATCGGGCGTTCAGAAGGTGCCTCGGTGACCTTTAAAGTCATTGTGAACGGTGAGAAACAATCTCATAAAATAGACGTATTCACGACCCGCCCCGATACTATCTTTGGGGCTAGTTTTATGACCTTGGCCCCGGAACACGAATTGGTAACCAAAATAACCACAGTATCGCAAAAAGCTGAGGTTGATGCCTATGTTGAAGCTACGGCCAAACGTTCTGAACGGGACCGAATGGCGGATGTAAAGACCATTTCAGGAGCATTTACCGGTGCATATGCAGAGCACCCTTTTACCAAGGAGCCTATTCCTATTTGGATTGGCGATTATGTATTGGCCGGTTATGGTACGGGTGCGGTCATGTCTGTTCCTTGTGGAGATCAGCGCGATTACGATTTTGCAAAGCATTTTGATATACCTATCCTAAATATTTTCGAAGGGATCGATATTTCAGAGGAAGCATTTGCAGATAAGGATAAGACGATAATTACAAATTCAGATTTCCTAAACGGTTTACCGTATAAGAAAGCGGTAAAAAGGGTCATTTTCGAATTGGAACAAATAGGCCAGGGAGAGGGAAAGGTGAATTATCGATTACGGGATGCCGTCTTTAGTCGACAACGCTATTGGGGAGAACCATTTCCGGTATATTATGTTGATGGTATGCCACAGATGATCGATTTGGAACATCTTCCTATAGAACTGCCTGAAGTTGAAAAGTACTTGCCTACAGAAACGGGAGAGCCACCACTGGGTAACGCCACGGTGTGGGGCTGGGACATTAAACAGTCAACAGTAGTCAGCAATAAGTCGATAGACCATAAAAATGTCTTTCCACTGGAATTGAATACCATGCCTGGTTGGGCGGGGAGTTCCCAGTATTTCAATCGTTACATGGATCCTAGGAATGACAATGAGATCTTCTCGAAGGATGCTATTGATTACTGGCAAGATGTTGACTTATACATAGGGGGTAGCGAACATGCTACAGGACATTTGTTGTATTCCCGCTTTTGGCAAAAATTCATGTTCGATAAGGGCTTGGTGCCAAAGGATGAATACGCCAAAAAACTGATCAACCAAGGGATGATTACAGGGACGAGTGCTTTTATTTTTAGGGAGGAGACGACTGGAAAGGTACTATCAAAGGGTCTTATAGGAAATAACAAAGTAACGCCAATTCATGCAGATGTTTCGTTGATCAATACTGCTGATGAATTGAACGTAGAGGCTTTCAAAAAATGGAAACCGGAGTTTAAAGATGCAGAATTCATTTTGGAAAATGGTAAGTACATTGTTGGTCGCGAAGTCGAAAAAATGTCCAAGTCCAAATACAATGTGGTAAGCCCGGATAGTATCTGTGAGGAATACGGTGCAGACTCCTTACGTTTGTATGAAATGTTCCTGGGACCATTGGAGCAGTCCAAACCATGGAATACGGCCGGGATTACGGGAACGTTTTCGTTCTTGAAAAAACTTTGGCGTTTGTATTTTGATGAAAATGGCACCAAATTCAATGAAACTGAACCTACAAAGGAGAATTTAAAAACATTGCACAAGACCATAAAGAAGGTTGAAGAGGATATCGGAAATTTCTCTTTCAATACTTCGGTATCTACCTTTATGATCTGTGTGAATGAGCTTTCGGCACAAAAATGTACAAGTAGATCTATTTTAGAACCTTTATCTATTTTGGTATCGCCGTACGCCCCACATATTGCCGAAGAGCTTTGGCACCAACTTGGGAATTCGGAATCGATTGCCACGGCTCCTTTTCCAGAATTTGATGCAACTTATTTGGTAGAGAGCAGTAAGCAATACCCTATTTCATTCAATGGGAAGACGCGTTTCACCTTGGAATTACCGTTGGATTTGGACAGGAACGGAATTGAAGCTGCGGTGATGGCCCATGAAAAAACAATACAACAATTGCAAGGTAGAACACCAAAGAAAATTATAGTCGTTCCCGGGAAAATTGTAAATATCGTAGGGTAACGCCCATATCGCTGAACATCAGGCCCCATTCCGTAAAAAAGAGAGACTTCCTATTTTACTTACTTATAAATTTAAATATTTCTATAGCACCCCCCCTTTTTTTTTAAAAGCTTACTCAAAATAGCCGATAATTTATTTATAACAGAAAAAAAGGGGGGGTATAAAACGAAAAAAGAAGTATTTGAACGAAATACCCCTCTTTTTTATGAATTATTTTTTTTATTTCAAACTATTGTCACATTTTTGCTGAAATCGTAAAAATCATAATAAAATGACTGTAGGTGTTCCCAAGGAAATAAAGAGTAATGAAAGTCGGGTAGGCATGACCCCAGCCGGTGTTTTTGAATTGGTCCATAAAAATCACACCGTATATATACAAACGGGTGCTGGGGAAGGCAGTGGCTTTGTTGATGAGGATTATAAAAAGGTTGGAGCTATAATCTTGGACACCATTGGTCAAGTGTATAGCATGAGCGATATGATCATAAAGGTAAAAGAACCTATTGAGGAGGAATATGACCTAATAAGAAGGGGGCAAGTGG
>JAHHKH010000246.1 GCA_018679695.1 Maribacter sp. | reverse complement strand
CATCTAGCTGGGGGTACATCGGTTGGTTTGAATATTGATTTGCCTTTTGAACAGCATGACAACCCGTATATTGATGGCGATAAAAGCTTGGATTTTGATTACTTTTTTGTTCGCAAGGTGATGTTTGTGAAGTATTCCCAGGGTTTTGTTGTGATGCCAGGTGGTTTTGGGACCTTGGATGAACTCTTTGAGGCAATTACACTCATACAAACCTACAAGATTGAAAAATTCCCGATAATTCTTGTAGGTACTAAATTTTGGAGTGGACTTTTTGATTGGATAAAGACTACAATGCTAGCAGCTGGAAATATAAGTCCTGAAGATTTGGATTTGATTAAAATCGCCGATAATGAAATCGATGTAGTTGATATTTTGGATTCTTTCTACAAGGGTCGTTCCTTAAGCCCAAATTTCTAAAACTGCTCATTGAAACAAAAAATACACTCTTATTATTACCTGTTATTAGCCATTATACTTGGTGGGCAACAGCTTTGTGCCCAACATAGGAATACCCTAACTGTAAAATTAAACGAAGAGACCAAAGAACTGAATATACAGCAAGAGTTCATCTATAAAAATACCTCTAGATATCCTTTGGAAGTCTTGTATTTCAATGACTGGGCCCATGCTTACTCCAATAAGAACACAGGACTGGCCAAACGTTTTGCCGAGGAATTCAAGAAAAGCCTTCATCTTGCAAAGGACAATGAGCGTGGTTACACCAATATAATCAGCGCAGTTGATGATGAATATAGAGGATTGCAATATGAAAGAACTACTGAAAAGGATATCATAAAGATCGTACTCAACAAAACACTCTTGCCAGATGATAGCATAAAGCTATTTATTACCTATACGGTAAAATTACCTCCAGACAAGTATACTCCCTTCGGTTATAACAATAGAAATGAATATTACCTGAAAGATTGGTATTTGACACCCGCAGTTTTCGATGGCAAATGGCATTTATATTCCAATATGAACCTAGAGGATCAATATACCGATATTACCCGAACGACAGTCAATTTTAATTACCCTGAGAATCTATATTTGGCTACCAATTATAGGAACCTTGGAAATTCTATGTTTTCAGGTGGGCAACAAGCACAATTGGAGGCCATACAGCAAAAAAACTGTGAGATTCTTTTAAGCCCATTTAAGAAGTTCATTACCCATGTTACGCCACATATGATAATGGTAACCGATATCGACGCTTCGAAGTACGATAAGTTGGCTCAAGGGATTTCTATAAACAAAGTGGCGAAATTCATCTATGACAATCTAGGTGAATATCCCCATTCCCAATTGTTGGTCAGTGAGAAAGATTATAATAAAAATCCGCTTTATGGTATTAATCAATTACCCTCTTTCGTGAGACCCTATGACGAGCAATTTCAATTTGAAATGAAATTCCTTAAAACTGCATTGAATAAATTTTTGGAAGAAACATTATACCTTGACCCTAGAAAGGAACAATGGCTTAAGGATGCCATTGCCAACTATTTGATGATTGCCTATGTAGAAGAGTTTTACCCCGATCAAAAACTACTGGGAAAATTATCGAAAATATGGGGTATTCGAGGTTTTAATCTCGCTAAGATGGATTTCAATGAGCAGTATCCGTTTTTATATATGCTGACAGCAAGGAAAAATTTGGATCAGGCACTTAGAACCCCCAATGATTCCTTGATTAAATTCAATCAAAAGATCGCCAATAAATATAAAGCAGGTATGGGACTGTCATACTTGGCCAACTACTTAGGAAAAGATAAAATCGACAATAGCATAAAAAGCTATTACCAGCACTATTCATTGAACTCGGCCAAGGTCATCGATTTTGAATCGATACTCAAACGTTCGACAGACATTGATATCGATTGGTTTTTCAATGATTATCTATCCACGTCCAGAAAAATAGATTTCAAGATCAAGCGCATTGAAAAGCTCGATGATTCACTTAAGGTTACCATTAAGAACAAGGAGGGTACCAATGTACCCATTTCACTATTCGGATTGAAAAAGGATTCAGTGATTTCCAAATATTGGTTTTCGAATATTTCGACAGAAAATACATTTACCATTCCAAGAGGCGAAGAAGATAGAATGGTGCTTAACTATGATCAAAAAATACCCGAATTCAATCAACGCGATAACTGGAAATCCTTAAAAGGATTCTTTTCAAGTAATAAGAAACTGCAATTTCGATTTTTCAAGGACGTCGAAAATCCTTATTACAACCAGGTTTTCTATGTGCCGATTCTCAATTTCAATATTTATGACGGTTGGTCTCCTGGAATGCGCATCTATAACAAGCCCTTTTTGGAAAAACCATTTGTTTATGATTTCGCACCTTCCTATGCGTTACGTGAAAAGTCTTTTGTCGGTTATGGCAAGTTAAACTATCGTAAATACTTGAGTAAAAGCGGTCTTTATGTTGCGAATTATGGATTAAGGGGCTCTACATTCCATTATCAGGAAAATTCGCGGTATTCCACCGTTACCCCTTCCATTGCTTTCGGTTGGCGGCCTGAGAATCTGCGCTCCAACAAACGTGATTTTATTAGTTTGCGTTATGTCAACGTAATGCGGGATCAGGATCCCAATTTAGGGGATATTGAGACTGATCCTGATTATAGCGTTTTAAACGCAAGGTACACACACAGCAATAACGGGATCATAGATTATCTTTCCTGGTTTGCAGATGCCCAGTATAGTGGGGATTTTAGCAAACTAACTTTTGAACTAGAGTATCGAAAACTATTTGAGAATAATAGGCAATTTAACTTTAGGTTCTTTGCAGGGAAATTCTTAAGCAATAAAATAGACCCGAACATCACTTTCTTCGATTTTGCACTTGACAGACCCAATGACTATCTTTTTGACTATAATTATTTGGGAAGATCAGAGGAAACTGGAATATTTAGCCAGCAGATCATTATTGCCGAAGGTGGTTTTAAATCAAAATTGGAAAATCCGTTCTCCAATGACTGGATGGCAACTGCCAATACAAGCATTAATATTTGGCGGTGGATAGAGTTCTATAGTGATTTTGGTTTTTTAAAGAGAAAAGGCGAAAAAGAACGGCTTGTTTATGATTCGGGTATTAGGTTGAATTTGGTCACCGATTATTTCGAATTATATTTTCCCTTATATTCCAACAATGGTTGGGAAGTATCGCAACCGAACTACGAGGAAAAGATAAGATTTATTGTCACGCTAAGCCCTAAAACATTAACAGGGTTATTTACAAGAAAATGGTTTTGAGAAATTGCCATATTCTCAAAGAAAAGGGTTTTATTTTCATTATTACTAAATTATCTGTATTTAATTAACATTTAAGTTGACAATAATAAAATATTTAACGAATTTCTGCATTGCAAAATCCCTTTTGGTGTGGTATTTTTGTAAAAAACCAAACAGCCTTTAATGGATATTTCTTCTAAGACCAGTACAGACATTTCCTTTAATGACTTTAAGGAACAAATTCTACACGATTATGAAATCGCCGTTGTTAGTAGAATCTGTAGCCTTATGGGAAGAAAAGAAGTGCTCACTGGTAAGGCCAAGTTTGGAATCTTTGGGGATGGTAAGGAATTGCCCCAATTGGCAATGGCAAGGTCATTTAAAAATGGGGATTTTAGAAGTGGATATTATCGCGACCAGACCTTTATGATGGCCCTAGGTTTATTAAGTGCCAAGGAATTTTTCCACGGCCTTTATGCAACCACTGATTTAGAAAAAGAACCTATGAGTGCCGGCCGGCAAATGGGGGGGCACTTTATGACATATAGCTTAAATGAGGATGGTACTTGGAAAGATTTGACCCAGCAAAAAAACAGTAGCGCCGATATTTCCTGTACTGCAGGCCAAATGCCAAGATTATTAGGGCTGGCCCAAGCATCAAAAGTATATCGAAATCTGCCAAATATAAATGCTTCACAGTTCTCTGTTAATGGAAATGAAGTTGCCTGGGGTACAATCGGCAATGCCAGTACTAGTGAAGGATTGTTCCTAGAAGCAATTAATGCAGGCGGTGTTCTGCAAGTTCCTATGGTTGTTAGTATCTGGGACGATGAATATGGTATTTCAGTTCCGGCAAAATACCATACAACAAAGGAGAATATCTCAGCAATGCTGATTGGTTTACAAAAAGATGAAGAACATGAAGGTTACGAAATATTAAAAGTCAAAGGTTGGGATTATACGGCCTTAATGCACACCTATGAAAATGCCTCTGATATTGCTAGAAATCAGCATATACCGGTCTTGATACATGTAACGGAACTTACACAACCGCAAGGTCACTCTACTTCAGGTTCCCATGAACGCTATAAGAGTAAAGATCGTTTACAGTGGGAAAAAGAGAATGATTGTAATGTAAGATTCAAGGAATGGATTTTGGAAACAGGTATTGCAACTGAGGAAGAACTATCCCAATTGGAACGTGATATCCGGCAAAGGGTTAGGGCAGCTAAAAAAGAAGCCTGGGCAGAGTTTTTAGCTGAGCATAAGGCCATGAAAAAAACCTTGATCGGTTTAATGGATAATGTTGCCAATAAGAGTCCGAACAGAAGATTCATAATCAAATTAAAAAATGACTTAATCGCCATAGAAGAACCAGTCAAAAAGGATTTGGCCATTATTTCCCGTAAGGCTTTACGCTATGTATTGGGGGAAGATACGAATGAACGCAGTGCTTTGACGAATTGGATAAACCAATATTTAGAGCAAATGCAGCCAAGGTTCAGTCGTCATCTTTACAGCGAAGAACCAAATAAGGCAACAAATATTGAGCGGGTTGGCCCAACTTACCAGGATACATCAGAACAAGTTGATGGCCGTATCATTCTTAGGGATAATTTTGATAAGCTTTTTGAGAAATATCCTGAAGCATTGGTGTTTGGTGAGGATAGTGGTCATATCGGAGATGTGAACCAAGGTCTCGAAGGTCTTCAAAAAAAGTATGGTGAAGTACGAGTATCCGATACGGGTATCAGAGAAGCGACCATAATAGGGCAAGGAATAGGCTTGGCTCTAAGAGGATTAAGACCTATTGCCGAAATACAATATCTAGATTATATATTCTATGCCATGGCTCCACTCATGGATGACCTGGCCACTATGCGCTATAGAACATGCGGAAAACAAAAGGCCCCATTGATTGTGAGAACTCGAGGACATAGGCTTGAAGGAATTTGGCATTCTGGTTCTCAAATGGGTGGGCTGATTCATCTTTTAAGGGGAATGTACATTCTGGCTCCTAGAAACATGACACAAGCGGCCGGTTTTTACAATACTTTAATGAAGAGCGATGAACCGGCTTTGGTTATTGAAAGCCTAAATGGTTATCGCCTCAAAGAGAGAATGCCTTCGAATATCGGGGAATTCTGCACTCCAAT
>JAHHKH010000245.1 GCA_018679695.1 Maribacter sp. | reverse complement strand
ACCAGAATCGTTTGCATTATATGCTTGTAGATGGTGAAATGTATCGCATAGAAAATCAGTTTCAAAACAGATTGCAGTCACAATTCAATCTTGCTGATGGTGGTACAGTAAATCCTGATGGTACATATCAAACCAGAGAACGCAAACAATTGAAATTGCAAGATGGCGAATGCTTGAATTTAGACGGGCAAAAATTCCAAAATTTGCATCAACATCGAAAAATGATGGTTCAAAAAAACATACAGGCCAATAAAAAAATGATGAAGAAGACTGGTGTAAAAAAGCCCGTTATTGCTAAAAAGAAGGGTAAAAAAAGTACCAGATAATGTTAACAGGTAGGGCTTTGCCATAGAATCTTAGGGCAAAGCCCTTCTTTAATCGTAAACTATGTATCATGTACACCAAGGCCAAAATTTGTATGTTAACACTTATCTTACCATTCATGGGTCTTTTGGCTCAAAGCAATAAGACTACAATGAAGGAAAAATCCAATGAGAATCAGTCCTATCTACTTACAGACATTAGTTATATCAATGATGCGATTTTTATGGGTAGGCGCGATTCCATTGCCGCTCCGTACATTTTCCCATCAATAGGGTATTATGATGCCTCAGGATTTTTTGCCGATGTATCGGCATCTTACCTTACCAGCGCCAATGAGAACAGGGTAGACTTATTTTTAATGAGTGCAGGTTATCTGTTTAAGTCAAACAAATGGAGCGGTGGCATTTCAGGAACAGCCTATTTCTTTAATGAGGATAGTTATAATGTTCGATCAGAAACCGTAGGCGATATTACGGGGATGCTTGGTTACGACCTAGATGCATTTGAAGTTACCCTAACCGCAAGTAGTTTTTTTAACAATGAAAGTTCTGCCGATATATTCGCAGGGCTGATGCTTGATCGCACATTTTATGTGGCGGACAATTCTTTATTGATCAATCCGTCAATAACGCTCTATGCAGGGTCACAATATTTTTACGAAGCATATTACACCACTAGTCGATTAGGAAATAGAAAGGGCCAAGGAAAAGGAGCCCTAGGCACCGTAACTTCTACCACGACAAATGTTGAAATTCTGGAGGCCTCAGAGTTTAATCTGTTGACCGTTGAATTGAGTTTGCCATTGCAATATTATCATAAGCAATTCATATTTTCGGCTACTCCAAGATGGGCTTTTCCACAAAGCAGTGCTACCATAACTACCGTTGATACGATTATTAAAGAAGACTTGGAGACTGTGTTCTATTGGTCCGTGGGAATCAGTTATTGGTTCAATACGAAGAAAAATAAATAGTGCTTGGTTTTCTTTTTCCATCACGGGGAGCCAAGATTTAAGTCGTATTTTTAGTTATCAATTCCATAGGTTATGATAGTACACCATTTTGAGTCAAAACATTCGGTTTTAAATCATTTTATTGCTGAAATTCGCGATATAAACATTCAAAAAGACCCCATGCGCTTTCGACGTAATATTGAACGTATTGGTGAAATACTATGCTATGAACTGAGCAAGACTTTGAATTATGATACTAAGACCGTACAGACCCCTTTTGGAACCAAGGATATTGCCTTGCCCATTGATAAATTGGTGCTGTGCTCGGTATTACGTGCCGGACTTCCCTTGCATCAAGGACTTTTGAATTACTTTGATCGTGCAGAAAACGCCTTTATTTCGGCCTACAGGCACCACCCGGAAGGCCGGGACGAGTTTGAGGTCATTGTCAAATATTTTGCCGCACCCCGATTAGGAAACAAAACTTTGGTATTGACAGATCCGATGTTGGCCACAGGAAAGACACTGGAAAATGTATTGAATGCCTTAAAAAGCCATGGTATACCAAAACAGATTCACATTATTTCGGTAATCGGTTCAAAGGAAGGTGTTGAGTATGTAAAAGGCGTTTTTCCCGAAGGCACGCATTTATGGATAGCCGCCATTGATGAAGAATTAACCAGTAAGGGTTATATTATTCCTGGCATTGGGGATGCCGGAGATTTGGCATTTGGTGTTAAACTGTAAGCCGTACAGTTCCCTGGTATAGATTTACGTTATTCCACCATTTCCAATTGTTATTTCCTTGGTAACATAAGTTACTGCCAAGACGTTTTTCACCCTCTAATTTTGCTTTAAATTAATTGCATAATGAAGAAACTACTTTTGATCATTGCATTTTTCAGTGTTTCCTTTGCACTACAGGCGCAAGAAACATTACTGATTTCCAAGGATGAGGTACTTACCAAGGTCCTCTCTGAAAATAATTCGCTGAAAATGTCAGAACAGGATGTTTTGGCAGCAAAGGGTGATTACAATCAGACCAATGCGGTATTGTTACCGAACATCAGTATAGCCCATACCGGTATTGCGACCACGAATCCTTTGATGGCATTTGGTTCAAAATTGAATCAGGCAATCTTGACACAGGCCGATTTTAATCCATTGCTACTGAATGATCCCAATCAGATTGAAGACTATGCAACACGTATAGTAGTGCAACAACCTTTACTGAACTTTGACGGTATCTATCAGCGCAAGGCAGCCAAGGCCAAATTGAATGCTGCAGAATTACAGTCCGAGCGTAAGCTAGACTATATGCAGTTAGAAGTAGATAAAGCATATATGCAATTACAATTGGCCTACAAAACGGTAAAGGTATTAAAAAAGGCCAAGGAAGCTGCACTAGAGAATAAACGTTTGGCAGATAACAGTTTTAAACAAGGGTATTTGCAAAAGTCAGATGTTCTGGCAGTAGAGGTTAGGGTTACAGAGATCGATAACCAATTGAAGTATGCCGAAAGTAATATTCTGAATGCATCGAATCAACTATCGGTTTTGATGAATGATGGGAGTTATCAAGTATTGCAACCTGCAGATTCATTGACTGTTCTGACAAATGATATTAATTTTGAAACCTTACCGGAAAACAGGAAGGATATTCTTGCTATCACCTCCGCCGCTGAGGCGTACAAACAAGTGTATAAGGCCGATAAAATGAGCTTTCTTCCTCGCCTGAATGCATTTGGCACTTACGAATTACATGATGATGAAGTATTTCAAGGCGATGCTGACGGGTATCTATTTGGGGCGGAATTGAAATGGAATATTTTCGAAGGTTCCAAGCGTTTTGGGAAAGCACAGAAAAGTAAAGCGGAATATGAAAAATCAAAATTGGAACTAAACCAATATAAGGCAGAAAGTCAGGTAGAGTTGAACAGGGCCAAACGCATGCTTCAGGATGCCAAGAACAACTTGGAGCTTACGGCCCTGGCCTTACAGCAATCCAAGGAATCACTTAGGATCAGAACCAATCGTTTTGAGCAAGGATTGGAAAAAACGACTGAATTGTTGATGGCCGAAACCCTATATGCTCAAAAACAGCTGGAGTATTATACCACCATTTTTCAACACAATTATGCCTTGTCATATGTTCAGTTTTTAACCAAAGAATAAATTAAAAGCAATAAAAAAACACAGATGAAAAATAAATATATCATAGGACTATTTTCACTAGTACTTTTAGCCATGAGTTGCGGAGATGGGAATAAAAAATCGGTAGACGATAGTTCCCCCGCGGTTACTGTATCTGTTAGTACGGTCAAACAGAAAAGCGAGGGATCTTTTTTAACCGCAAGTGGTAAAATAGAAGCGGTGAACAGTGCCGATTTAAGCACTAGAATGATGGGGTACGTTGATAAGATATACGTACAGGTGGGTGATAAAGTGCGAAAAGGGCAGCAATTGATCAGTATCAGCAATACCGATCTATCCGCCAAATTGGCACAGGTCAATGCGGGAATCACCGAAGCAACCGCGGCCTTCAACAATGCCGAGAAAGACTATAAAAGGTTTACCGCCTTATTCAATGAGAATAGCGCAAGTCAAAAGGAACTGGATGATATAACGGCCAATTACAATATGGCAAAGGCTAGATTGGAAGGGGCAAAACAAATGAAGAATGAGGTGAATGCCCAATTTTCCTACGCCAACATCCGGGCCCCATTTAATGGAACCGTTACCAATAAGTTCATTAACGTTGGTGATATGGCAAATCCGGGAATGCCTTTGTTAGAGGTTGAATCTCCAGGAAAGTTTCAGGTGTTGGCCATGGTACCCGAATCTGAAATTCAGGAAATAGAAGCCAATACCGAGGTCGATGTTGTTGTAAAATCCATGGACGAAACCGTTAAAGGCCGAGTGACCGAGGTAAGTACATCGGCGAAGAATACAGGCGGACAGTTTCTTGTAAAAGTGGTATTGGACAAATCGGAGGCCAACATCATGTCTGGGATGTATGCAACCGTACGCTTTCCAATTGCCAAAACCGATACTTACGAAACGGTAATGATTCCTTTGGAAGCCATTGTCAATAATGGGCAATTAAAAGGGATATATACGGTAAGTGAAAGTAATACAGCCCTATTGCGCTGGCTGCGGTTAGGCCGCACAATGGGTGATCAAGTGGAAGTATTGTCAGGATTGTCATCGGCAGAACAGTACATTGTATCTGCAGATGGAAAATTGTACAACGGCGCTAAAATCAAAATCCAATAAATGCGGGTACATACGCTCTAATATTTAACAATCTATAGCATGAAGGAAGGATTAGCTGGTAAAATTGCCAAGTCATTTATAGGATCCAAATTAACGGTTCTCCTTATGATCGTATTCATGGTCATCGGGGTGTACAGTTCGTTTCTGATTCCGAGGGAAGAGGAACCACAGATCGATGTTCCCATGGCCGATATCTTTGTGGGTTACCCCGGTGCGAGTCCTACAGAGGTTGAATCAAGGGTGACAAAACCATTGGAAAAATTAATCTCGAACATCAAAGGGGTAGAGTATGTGTATTCGACCTCAATGAACGAGCAGGGTATGGTCATCGTACAATTTTATGTGGGTGAGGATATTGAACGTTCTTTCGTAAAGCTTTACAATGAGATCAATAAGCATATGGATAAAATGCCCGAGGGAGTTACTTTTCCCTTGGTCAAAACCCGTGCTATCGATGACGTACCCATGTTGGGGCTGACTTTATGGAGCGAAACCTATGACGACTATCGTCTTAAGCAAATTGCCCAGGAACTGACGGATGAGCTTGAGAAAATCAATGATGTCTCTGCTACCCAAAAAATTGGTGGACGGAATAGACAATTACGCGTGGTACTTGATAAGGAGAAAATGGCCGAGAGCGGTTTGGACTTCCTCACGGTAGCACAAATGATAAAGGCGAACAACCAGCAATTAAGTGGTGGGACTTTCGATAAGAACGATACTGAATTCAGGGTAACCACGGGAAGATTTCTGGAAACACAAGCGGATGTCGAAAACTTGGTGGTTGGTGTTCAACAGAACAGGCCTATTTATTTAAAACAGATTGCCAGTATACAGGATGGTCCTGAAGTTCCCAAAAATTATGTGGCTTTGGGATTTGGCCAAGCCAGTGAAAAAGGGGTAATCTACAAGTCGGAATATCCGGCCGTTACCATTTCCGTTGCCAAACGTAAAGGGGCCGATGCCATGAAGATATCCGATATTATTTTGGATAAGGTAGAACATTTAAGAAAGAATCTAATCCCTGATGATGTTCATGTTGAGGTAACCCGAAATTATGGGGAAACTGCTTCACACAAGGTGGCGGAACTCTTAATGCATCTTATTGGAGCTATTATTGCGGTAACTTTCGTGGTGATGCTGGCGATGGGTTGGCGTGGTGGCCTGGTAGTGTTCCTCTCGGTACCGATCACATTTGCCTTGACTTTATTGAGCTATTATATGTTGGATTATACCTTGAACCGAATCACACTTTTTGCCTTGGTTTTTGTTACGGGTATCGTTGTAGATGATTCCATTATCATCGCAGAGAATATGCACCGCCATTTTAAATTGAAACGTTTGCCATTCAAGCAGGCTGCCCTATATGCGATAAATGAAGTAGGTAACCCTACTATCTTGGCCACATTCACTGTGATAGCCTCTGTATTACCAATGGCTTTTGTGTCAGGACTAATGGGCCCATATATGTCGCCCATGCCTATAGGAGCTTCCATTGCGATGTTGTTGTCGTTATTCGTTGCTTTGACCATTACACCATATTTGGGGTATATCTTCTTAAGGGAAAAAGAGAATAATGGGAAAACCAAGGAAGAAAAACCCATGTCCGATTCTTTTATCTATCGCATGTATGAAAAGTTCGAAAAACCATTATTGGAGAACAAAAATAAAAGATGGTTGTTCTTGGGCATTACTTTCTTCTTGTTGTTGGCTTCGGTCGGATTGTTTTTTACCAAGACGGTAGCCGTGAAAATGTTACCCTTTGATAATAAGAACGAGTTTCAGGTGGTCATTGATATGCCCGAGGGCACCACTTTGGAGCGTACGGGTGTTGTTGCCAAGGAGATTTCGCAGTATCTGTCTACGCGACCAGAGGTAGTAAATTATCAATCTTATGTCGGGACTTCGGCACCCATTACCTTTAACGGATTGGTGCGGCATTACGATTTACGAGGGGGCAGCAATATGGCCGATATCCAGGTAAATCTGGTGGACAAAGGTGAGCGTAGTGAGCAGAGC
>JAHHKH010000198.1 GCA_018679695.1 Maribacter sp. | reverse complement strand
GTTGGAGGGGACCCCATTTTTGTGAAAAGTGCTAAAGGCGCCTATTTATACGATGAGGACGGAAATAAACTTATAGATTATATCGCTTCGTGGGGACCATTGATTTTAGGACATGCCTATGAACCCGTAATCAATGCTGTTATCGATAAGGCCAAAAAAGGGACTTCATTCGGAATGCCAACCGAGATCGAGACCACCTTAGCCCAACTTGCAGTTTCAATGGTACCTAATATTGATAAGATACGATTCGTTAACAGTGGTACCGAAGCTTGTATGAGTGCTGTGCGATTGGCACGGGGCTATACCGCAAAAGATAAAATCATAAAATTCGCTGGTTGTTACCATGGTCATTCCGATTCTTTCTTGATACAGGCAGGTAGTGGCGCTGTAACTTTTGGCAGTCCCAATAGCCCAGGTGTAACCCAAGGTACTGCCAAGGATACCTTGTTGGCCGTCTATAATGATTTGGAAAGTGTTAAGGAACTCGTAGAAGCCAATAGAGGGGAAATAGCAGCAATTATTATAGAACCGGTTGCAGGGAACATGGGTTGTATCATTCCTACTGAAGATTTTATCAAGGGCCTTCGTGAACTTTGTACCCGGGAGAATATCCTTTTGATTTTTGACGAGGTAATGACCGGTTTTCGTTTGGGTAGAGGCGGTGCCCAGGAGGTTTTGGGCATTGATGCCGATATAGTGACTTTCGGAAAAGTAATTGGTGGTGGTTTGCCGGTCGGGGCTTTTGCTGCAAGAGCGGATATCATGGATCAATTGGCACCAGACGGGCCGGTTTATCAAGCGGGTACCTTAAGTGGAAATCCCCTGGCGATGAGTGCGGGATTGGCCATGCTGACCGAATTGAACGGGAATCCGACAATTTTTGGAAGTTTGGCCGATAAAACGGCTTATTTGCATAAAGGATTGGAAGAAGTGTTGCTTGAAAAGGGCGTTCCACATCAAATTAATCGATTTGGAAGCATGATATCAGTTCACTTTACCGAGGAACCTGTTGTTGATTTTAAATCTTCCGCAAAAGGAAATAATGAAATCTTTAAAAAGTATTTTCACGGTATGTTGCGACAGGGTATTTATTTGCCGCCCAGTGCCTTTGAGAGTTATTTCTTGAACGATGCACTTTCGTACGAAGATTTAGATATTACAATAGATGCTTTAAGGCAAATAGCCGATGGGCTAAAATAAAAAAGGCGCTCCAAGCGCCTTTTTAGTATTCAATTTATCTTCCTTTTTTTCCTTTTGGGCGCTTTCCTTTTCCCTTATAATGGTGTCCTCTTTTATTACGATGCATTTCCCATTTCTCGAATTGTTCCTCCGAAAGTATCTTTTTAAGTTCAGCCTTATGGGCTATAGCCGCATCAAGACGTTCATTTTTCATTGTAAAGCGTTCCTCTGATGTTTGGGCGGGCCTTTCCCCATTAGCCTCTTGATCTTTACGTGCTTCCATTTTGGCTTTACGCTTTTTAGCATTTTCCAAATTCAATGCTTGGATCTTGCTTTGCTGGGCTGAGGTCAGATCCAAATCCAAGGTCATCTTTTTGGTTTGTAGGGTAGCCATTTGTTCAGCGGACAAATTTTTAAAGTCTCCTCTATGCCCTCGCTCTCCTTTTTGTGCCATGATAGAAAAACCTGTCATAAGCATCACTAGTAAAATTACTTTTTTCATGTTTTTTGTTTTATGATTTCGGTAGTAAGACCAGTCTTTACACTATAGGTTTAATGGCCAGATCGATTTTATGAATTATTTAACTGATTTGATAATAACAAAAAAAGAGCCTGGATAAACCAGACTCTTTTTTTTGGTTAAGATTTAATTTGGGATATTATTTATTCACTGTTGTATTGTTAAGCATAACACCTTCCATTTTTAATTCCGCAATTTCTTCACTAACCTGCTCCTTTTCCACTTGGGTGTCATTTCCAATGGTATCATATGCATAGACAGAAGCTAAAAAACAAGCGAAATAAACAAGACTCTTTATTTTATATGTCATGATTTGGGGGTTTTTGATTCTTCATCTAAGATAGCTATAGAAATGCCTCAAATAACCCGATTGTTGCGAATACCCGTTTTATTAATGTAAAATATAGTATTTGTGTGGTTTGGCATTTTCGTTCATCGGCGATACGTGAATTTCATCCGAAAAAGGCATTTTTGGCCTTAGAATGTTTAGTGCCATTTCGAATATTTTTTGCGAATTGTGTAACATTTTGTCATTAACACAGTCTTATTAGTAGAGAATTTTCATTTTTCAATTTTCGAATTAGTCTATAAATAGAGCCATCGCATTGCAATGGCTCTATTTTTATATACTGATAAACCGTTGAAATCTTCGTTAATGGACTTTTAAAGGGCTGTTTAACAAAAAAATAACATGAAAAGGTCGATTTATCTCCTTCGTAAATTTTAGCTGAAAAGCTTGCTCGGCAGATAACTCTGAATTAGTAGGATTATCAAGTTGATAATTTTATTGGGCCGTTGTTGCGAAATTGGTTTTCAGACTCTCTAAAACCCCCAGTATCACGAGCTTTAAAAACAATAAAACCTATCTAATACAGTTATCTTTGCATAGAATTTAACCATAAGAGTTATGAATAAAAAAACGATATTACTAGGTTTAACAGTGGGTCTGTTATTCGTTAACGGGATGTTTGCGAATGATCCAAATACAGATAAAGAAAAATTCGATATCAATTCAATTAACTATATAGAGGATGATTTTGATTTTGACCTTGGTTTTGATACGGCGGATTATCTTCCGGATGGTTTTGATGCCAACCAATCCTATTTTGACCTCAATTGGATAGAGTATATAGAAGAGGAATTCATCATAGACATAGATACACAGCAATATCTACCTATTGGGTTCGATCCTTATGCCTACCCATTAGATGTGCAAAGCATAAACTATATTGATGAGAAAGATTTTATCGAAATACAACTAGACTCTAATAGGCATTTACGAAAAGATGGTAACCTTGAAATAAATATTTAATTGAGTTATTATTAAATTACGAACCCCCGTTTCTACGGGGGTTTTCTTTTTAAAACAATATTGGAAGCACATATTGGAACATAACTACTAATATTGCCACAGCTATCAAATTCAGTATGATGCCTGCTTTGGCCATTTGATGTACCTTGATATATCCACTCGCAAAAACTATGGCGTTTGGAGGAGTTGCCATGGGCAGCATAAAAGCACAACTACTGGCCATAGTTACGGGGATCAGTAAATAGAGTATGGGGATTCCCAACCCCATGGCAATACCTGCAACCACTGGGGCCAATACAGCTACCAGGGCTACATTGCTCATAAGTTCGGTCATAAATAACATCAGGAATATCAAAAGTATGGCTGTAAATAAAATACTTATTTCACTAGTAGCAATGGTGTTCGCGACCAGGTCAACAATACCACTTACAGACATGCCTTTTGCCAGTGCGAGTCCACCCCCAAATAGGATCAAAATACCCCAGGCCAGTTTACGGGTATCGCCCCATGTTATTAGAAAATCCCCTTTTTTAAGGTTATAGGGTATTGCAAACAACGATACTGCCGCCAACATACTGATTATAGTGTCAGATAGGCCAAGATCAGGAAGCAACTTGTTTATGAGGGTCCTGAATATCCAAAGAAAAACAGTCACTGAAAATATGATTAAAACCATCTTTTCCTTACCACTCATGGGACCTAGTTTTTGGAGTTCGGTTTGAATCACATCCTTTGATGTGGTGAATTTCAATTGCTTGTTTGGGAACATCCATTTGACCAGGACCAGATAGCTAATGGCTATCATTATAATAGAAAATGGAACACCGATCACCATCCATTTTAGAAAAGAGATCTCAATGTTGTATTCGTTCTCCAATAGACCTATCATGACCGAATTCGGAGGTGTTCCTATGACCGTTGCAATTCCCCCGGCATTGGCTGAGAAAGCAATCCCTAACATTACACTCAAGGCGAAATTCCTATCGTTTTTTGTAAAACCATCAGCGTCATCGATCAATAAACCAATCACAGATATGGCTATGGGCAACATCACCACTGTACTTGCCGTATTACTGATCCACATGCTTAGGGAGGCGGTGGCAATCATAAATCCCAAAACAACTTTGTTGGGTGTTGTCCCTGTTATTTTGATGATATTAAGCGCTATACGTTTATGCAGGTTCACTTTTTCCAGTGCCAATGCCATGACAAAACCTCCAAAAAACAAAAAAACAATGGGACTACCGTAGTTTGCACCAACATCGGCTATTGGTAAAATATCCAACAAGGGGAATAGAATTAAGGGCAATAGTGCCGTTACCGAAATTGAAACTGCCTCGGTAATCCACCAGATAACCATCCAAAGTGCAATGGCTATGACCATATCCCCTTTTTCAGAGACTATGACAATCGGTAAATTGCAGAAAATAAAGAAAAGAATAGGTCCTAAAAAAAGGCCCAACTTACGGCTTAGGTTCATATCGGCTACTTAGTGCCCCTAAACTATACTTTTTCTTTTAAAAATCAATAGATAATGGAATCTGAGGCAATAACCGGTAGTTCATAATTACCCAAATCTATGTGTATATCTTTAGGAATACTATATTGAACGCTCCTTGCAGTGACATGGGTATTATGCAGAAATACCTTTTCAAGACTTGGAATTGCTTCAAGTTTGTTCAAATTCGTTTCATCAAACTTGGTACTTGTTAGATTTATTGACCTTAAATATTCAAGCTTGTTTAGTTTTTCAATTTTGCTTCCGGTAATTGTGTTGTTATCCAATTTCAAGGCGGTGAGATGTGGGAGTGAAATAAGTAACTCAAAAATATCATCGGTTATCAATGTTCCTCCTAAATCCAAAATTGCTATCTGTTTATATATTGGTTTCAATAGGGCAATATCCTTATCAGAAAAATTGGGTTTGTTTACACAGGAAACCTTTAAATAATTGGTCTCCTTGCTAATTTTTTCAACATGAAATCCAGCATTTTTGACAAGTTTGATAGAGTCAATTGCAACAACTTCGACCGCTTTATCGGGAAAATTGAAATCAGATTTTTTTGGAAAGTAATCTTCAAATAATTCCTTTGAAAGGTTTAATTCACCAATGGATACTTCAAAAGGTGTTCCTTGGTCTACCCATGTTTTAATCAATGCAATTTCTCCATGGGTAAGCTGGTTTTTTTCTTTGGGCGGCATATGGTCTTCATCATCCTTAGGTAAGATGAGCCGTGTAAAAAGGGCACTTTCACTACTATTACTGTCCACAATAATTTCACCATTTCCCCCTCCTTTCAAAATCCCTTCTTTTGTATTCAAAACAAGTTCGCCTTTTGCTTTTTTACGATTGTGGCAGCTTACACATTTGTTATTTAGTATAGGGTTAATGACGTCTTCATAAAACAGGGCCCTTTCCCAATTTTCGTTATTGAGTACAATTGTTTTCTCTTCAAAGATTTCGATTCCCAAGACCGATTTCACTGAGTTTGGAAGGGGCTCTACCAAGTAATCCTCGCCATGTGTAATAATGCCCCCCAAATGGCCAGTGAATGCAATTAGTACGAACATGATACCTGCTAGCACTCCAATAGGAATTATTTTTAAACCATTGGGACTCCTTTTTTCATTTATCCTAAGATACATGACTAAAGAAAATAGGGCGGTTATAATGCCCAACCAGAGATGCATTTTTATTGAATCAAAAGCATAACCTTCACTGGTGTATTGTAGATAACCCGTAATACAAGCTAACACGGCGCTAATTGTGGCCCATAAATAAATAAGGGCCACTGCCTGTTTTAATACTTCTTTTTTGCGGTCATACCACTGGAACAAAAGCCCCAAAACAATGAAACCTATTGGCAAATGAACAAGTAATGGGTGTAATCTGCCCAAGAGTTGTTTTATGATATCCATTAATGATGTGTTTTATTCAAGAGACAATCTTTCTTTAATGGCTTTCATTATGAAAACATTTGCTTTCCATTGGTCAGCTACAGGTATTTGGGTATAAGGTAATGCAGGCAAATAATTGGGAGGACCAAATTCAGTTGTAATTGTAAAGATATCGCTGCCGTTCGCCCATTCTTTCTTAATCACAGTTTCCCAAATATCCATGTGTCGGTCCAGGGCCGATTTCCATTCCGGTGCTTCCGGATCATTTACCTGTGGCCCTTCGGCATGTCCGACCCTTGCATGAATGTGTTTGGATTTATTTATTACTTCTTTCAATAGTTCATCCTTTCCTTGTAAAAGCGATTCATGTACTACCATCCAATGACTTATATCCAAGGTGAGATTAAGATCGGTTATTTCATTTAGATAAGTATTTGTATCTGGTAAATTATAACTGAATCTACCCCTATGTGTTTCATGGTAAATGGGTATACCACTTGCTTTACTAATTTTATTTGCGACATCAATAAATGCCTTGTTTTGTTCGAATGTTAAAAAGTCGCTCCCAGTATGGCAATTAATATAAACCGGTTTCCACTCTATCAGTGTATTGAAATGATTTTTGTAAGCTGTAAGGCCTTCCTCAAAAGGAAGTGATTTGTTCGTTCCATTTAAAAAAGCAATGGCAAGGTCATATTTTTCAAGAGCGGCCTTCAAATGGTCTTGGCTCTCTTTTCCCGATGGGAGCCAAACTTCAATACCATCATAGCCTGACGCCTTTGTACGTTGACAGAATGCATCCCAAGAAAGTTCATTGCCCCAATTGGTCTGGAAGAATTGAATCGATTTTTTATCTTGGCCGTAACCATACAAAGCGAATAAAAGAATGAATGTTAGAACGGTCTGTTTCATGGTATTAAGCATTGGTTAAGCCAGGATTTCTTTTATAACTTCTCCCTCAACATCGGTTAACCTGAAATTTCTACCTTGAAATTCAAAAGTGAATTGTTCATGGTCAAAACCCAGTAGATGCATAATTGTAGCATGAACGTCATGAACAGAGACCTGGCCTTCAATCCCGGAAAAACCTATATCATCGGTTTTGCCATGTGAGGCTCCTTTTTTTAGGCCACCTCCGGCCATCCACATCGTAAATGCATCGCCATGATGGTCCCGACCTTTATAGCCCATTTCCTTATTACCTCTATTTTCCTGCATGGGTGTCCTGCCAAATTCCCCGCCCCAAACGATCAGTGTTTCATCGAGTAGCCCTCTTTGTTTTAGATCCAAGATCAAAGCGGCAATGGGCCGGTCAATTTCCCTACATTTATTACGAAGACCAAGGTCAACGGCAGTAGTATGGTCTGTGCCATGACTGTCCCATCCCCAATCGAACAACTGTACAAAACGAACCCCTTCCTCAACCAATTTTCGGGCCAAGAGACAATTGTTGGCAAAAGATTCCTTGCCAGGTTCAACCCCGTACATTTGTCTTATGTTCTCGGGTTCATTGTTTATGTTCATAACCTCAGGAACGGCAATTTGCATGCGATAGGCCATCTCGTACTGATTGATGCGCGCTAAAATCTCCGGATCGGCATATTTTAGATATTCTTCCTTGTTGATTTTATTGATGGCATCTATCGTACTCTTCTTTAGATCTCTAGAAATACCCTCTGGATCATCAATATAGAGAACTGGATCACCTTGCGATCTGCATTGAACGCCTTGGTAAACAGAAGGTAAAAAACCACTTCCCCATACACTCTTACCTGCATCAGGGGTATTTCCACCAGAGGTTAATACGACAAATCCAGGAAGGTTTTGATTTTCCGAACCCAAACCATAGGTAGCCCATGCTCCAATACTCGGCCTTCCCAATCTTGGACTGCCCGTATGCATGAACAATTGTGCGGGACCATGATTGAACTGGTCCGTGTGAACCGCCTTTAAAAAAGAGACTTCGTCAACCACATTTTTAAAATGAGGCAAAAAATCAGAAACCCAGTTACCGGATTCCCCTACTTGCTCAAACTGGGCTTGGGGACCCAATAATTTTGGCACTCCTTTTATAAAGGCGAATTTTTTCCCTTCCAATAGGGAGGCCGGGCAATCCTGATTATTCAGTTTTTGTAGCGTTGGTTTATAATCGAACATTTCCAATTGGGAGGGTGATCCTGCCATATGGAGATAAATGACCGACTTTACTTTAGGATTATGCGGAGGGGATAAAGTTGCCAAGGGATTTAAATCCCGTTCCGAGAAAGCCAATGCGGTCTTTTTTTTAGGCTGCCCTAATGGATCACAACCCATAAAAATGGAACTCAACGCCAATCCACCCAGCCCAGTGGCGCATTCCTTGATAAAATGCCTACGGGTCTTAGTTTGGGCTTCTCTCTCTAGTTTTTCTTGAATCAATCTATCCAAATAATCCATCGTTATGCTTTAGTTAGAAATTCGTCGAGGTTCATTATAGCATTCGCAACAACGGTTAAAGCTGCAAGCTTGGCATTTGGGTTTTCCTCAAAATATAAAAATTGCCCAATAGATTCTTTGTTTGACTCAAATTCATCCAATGATATCTGGTAGAGTTCTTTTAATGCCTTTAATTTTTCGGGTGAAATTTCGGAATAAGTTGCCATTTCAAAGCCCTTGACAATATTTTCATCAACATTTTGGGAAACCTGCATGCCCTTGGCCAAATTATAGGATGCCTCAAGATAAACAGGGTCGTTTAAAGTTACCAGGGCCTGTAAAGGCGTATTGGTAACGGTACGTCTAATGGTACAAATCTCCCTACTGCCCCCGTCAAAAGTCAAAAAGGAAGGATATGGGCTTGTACGTTTTAAATAGGTGTACACTGCTCGCCGATAACGATCTTCTCCTTTACTTTCGAGCCATTTTTCACCGCTGTAAACAGTTTGCCATACCCCATCGGGTTGAGGGGGCATTACTCCCGGGCCGTACATCTTAGTGCTCAACAAGCCAGAAACCGCCAAGGCCTGATCGCGTATCTGTTCCGCAGCCAAGCGTTGTCTAGGACCCCTGGCATACAATTCATTTGAGGGGTCAATTTGGTACATGCCTGGAGTACTTACTGAACTTTGCCTATAGGTCCCTGACATTACAATATCCTTGATCAAGGCTTTTAAGCTCCAATTATGTTCATTCATGAATCTAAGTGAAAGCCAATCCAATAATTCGGGATGGGTCGGTGGATCTGACTGGGAACCAATATCTTCAATTATAGTTACCAATCCTCTTCCAAAAAGTTGATGCCAGACTCGATTGACCACGGTTCGTGCGGTCAACGGGTTTTTCCTGTCCACGATCCATTGGGCCAGTCCCAATCTGTTTTTAGCCCAATCGTCGTTCCAAGTACTGATTACTTCAGGGACCATGGGTTGTACGCTATCGGCTTTTAACAGCCAATTGCCACGTTCAAAAACATGGGTGGTACGCAACATATGATCTGGGTTTTCGATCATAATAGGTACGGTTGGCGTCCTAGTATTCAATAATTTCATGAAAATGGCCTCAATTTGCTTATACCCTGCTTTATCCTCACCTAGTAGCTCATCCAAGAAGCCTATCCAATATATATTGATTGCGGTTGCCTTTTTTGGAATATTGTCATTATTCGTTTCAATATAAAGATTAAAATTCCCTTTGACTGGTTTACAAGGGACTTTGAGCGTGGTATTGCCGTTCGTCTTGCCAATTTTGAATTGTGCCAATATCTCCCCATTGGCATTTTCTTTTCTAATAGTCACTAAGGTATTTTCGTAACCCGAGCGATAATTCATAAGAAAGTTGTTGGTATTGCCTGACCAGGCATTTTCCAATCTGCAAGAACCATCATCCCAAAGTACTACAGAGGCATGGTCGTCGTAGGACCCGTTGACAAAATCCTGAAACTGATGCGAATTATAAACAGGTTGTTGGTACATGAGAAAATTCCTGTATGCCTTGGCAACTTTGGCATCGCTATGTTCCGATACCCAATTGGTCACTTGATCTATCTCTTTTTGTTGCTCTTCGGAATAAAATTTTAAAACCGGTGATTCACTGGGAATATCCTCATCCCTTGTATTATTGAAAAATGCCATAAGATTGTAATAGTTCTCATGTTTGAAAGGGTCGTATGGGTGGCTATGGCATTGAACACAACCCATGGTCGTACTTTGCCAGACTTCAAATGTCGTATTTACCCTATCTATAACAGTCGCAACCCTAAATTCCTCATCATCTGTACCACCTTCATCGTTATTCATGGTATTTCTATGAAAGGCAGTGGCTATTAACTGATCAATTGAGGGGTCTGGCAAGAGGTCGCCCGCCAATTGTTCAATTGTGAACTGGTCATAGGGCATGTCCTTGTTCAATGCCCTGATGACCCAATCCCGATATTCCCAAATAGAGCGACCTTGGTCTTTTTCATACCCCTTGGAGTCTGAGTAACGGGCCATATCCAGCCACCACGTTGCCCATTTCTCTCCAAATGCAGGAAGGGCCAAAAGGCTATCTACAAACATTTCATACGAAATCTTCCCATTACTGTAATCATTGAATAGGTTTTTGTTAGGCGGTAATCCGGTAATATCAAGGGCCGATCTTCTTGCAATAGTATTTGGTTCAGCGGAGGAGTTGGGTATTAGCCCTTCATTGTTCAATCGTCGTAAAATGAAATTGTCGATTCCATTTTGGATAAATTTTGAAGTTTCTAGGCCCGAAAAACCAGCTTCTTCAGTAATGGCGGGCACTTCTACTTTTTCTGGCAAGGAATAGGCCCAGTGTCTACCCCATTTGGCCCCTTGATCAATCCAACGGGTCAATAAATCGATATCCCCTTCTGAAAGTTTTTCTTTTTCATAAGGCATTCTAAGTTCAGGATCATCCGATTTTATTCGTTTGATCATTTCACTTCCGGATGCGTTACCGGGAATAATGGCTGCCCGACCCGATTCGGTAGTGCTTAAAGCCTCTTCCTCGAACAAAACACTAAAATCCCCGTTTTTTTTGACCCCTCCATGACAAGAAATACAGTTTTTATTGAGAATGGGTTTTATGTCGGCGCTAAAATCAACCTCTTCTTGGGTTTTGAGATTGTTCCATAAGAGTACCGCACCAATTAGGATTAGAAAGGGAACAAGTAATTTTAATGCGTTTTTTTTCATCACTTATCAAGGATGAATCTTGAAACTTATGAATCTACATAAAAATAGGGATTTTTAAATGTGGTTCAAACCAAAAATTAGACGAACAACGATAGCAGCCTTATTAATGATAGTTTTAAAATGCAGGTTTTACCCTATTAGAGTGCTAAGACTGCAATTGAACCAACTTTGAATTCCCGTCAACAACAACCTTCAGCATATCATGTTTTGAAAGGGCTTTCATTGATTTGTCCCATTTTTTTCCGCTAAGTCCGGCTTGGGATTTTAGGGTAGCTAAATCCATCTCACCATTTGGTTTTAAGAGATCAATGATGGTTTTTTCTTCTTCGGTAAGTTCAATCTGCTTCTTCTCGGGTCGCATTTGTGGGAAGAACAAGACCTCCTGAATCGAGGAATTGTTGGTCAATAACATCACCAATCGATCAATACCAATACCTATCCCCGAAGTTGGGGGCATACCATATTCGAGCGCCCGTAAGAAATCCTGATCAATGAACATGGCCTCATCATCCCCTTTTTCCGAAAGTTTCAACTGATCCTCAAAACGCTCCCTTTGATCGATGGGGTCGTTCAATTCAGAATAGGCGTTGGCAATTTCCTTGCCATTGATAATCAATTCAAATCGTTCTGTCAAATCCGGATTGGTACGATGTTCCTTGGTCAACGGACTCATTTCCTTTGGGTAATCGATTATGAATGTTGGTTGTATGTAGTGGTCTTCGCATTTAGCACCGAATATTTCATCGATCAATTTCCCGATGCCCATGGTTTCATCTACTTCAACCCCTAATTTTTTAGCTGCTTCGCGCAATTCGTCCTCGCTCATTTTAGCAACATCAACCCCAGTATGTATTTTGATGGCTTCGAGGATAGGCACCCTTGGATAGGGGGCTTTAAAATCTATTTCCCGGTCCTCTACTTTTACCTTTGATGTGCCATTGGCATCTATGGCCACTTTTTCAAGCAGCTGCTCTGTGGTGTCCATCATCCAATTGTAATCCTTGTAGGCCACATATAATTCCATAATGGTAAACTCGGGATTATGGGTGCGGTCCATTCCCTCATTCCTGAAATCTTTCGAGAATTCATAAACCCCTTCAAAACCACCAACGATCAGTCGTTTTAAATACAGCTCATTGGCTATTCGCAAATACAGTGGAATATTCAGGGCATTGTGATGTGTTAAAAACGGTCGTGCAGCCGCACCGCCAGGAATGGGTTGTAAAATGGGAGTTTCAACCTCTAAATAACCCATATTGTTCAAAAATCCACGTATACTGTTCGTGATTTTGGTACGTTTTACAAAAGTTTCCTTGACCGAAGGGTTTACAATCAAATCAACGTAGCGTTGGCGATAGCGCAGTTCAGGGTCATTGAACTCATCGTAAACATTGCCATCCGCATCTTTTTTTGGCAAGGGGAGCGGTCGTAATGCTTTGCTCAGCATGGTAAAATCTTTTACCATTACTGTTTTTTCACCTACTTGGGTAGTGAACAACGTGCCTTCAATTCCAATAATGTCACCAATATCAAGTAGTTTTTTGTAAACTTCATTATATTTGGTTTTGTCCTCACCTGTACATATTTCATCCCTATTGAAATAAACCTGAATTCGGCCTTCACTGTCCTGCAATTCGGCAAAAGAAGCTTTGCCTTGAATTCGGCGCGACATCAATCGACCTGAAATGACCACTTTCTTACCCTCCTCATAGTTATTCTTTATACTCTTGGAGGTAGCATCAACAGGATATAAAGCTGCAGGATAAGGGTTTATACCCAATTCCCTTAATTTGATCAATTTTTCCCTTCTAATGACTTCTTGTTCCGAAAGCTGCATAATATAAATCTTAAAGCCGCAAAA